>JAJCYN010000028.1 GCA_029262915.1 Flavobacteriales bacterium | reverse complement strand
CTGAGTGGCGGAATTGGTAGACGCGCACGACTCAAACTCGTGTTCCATTGGAGTGTGGGTTCGATTCCCACCTCAGGTACGAGAGCATTAAAAGCTTATGGATACAAAAAGGGCAAGCAAAATAGAACTTGCTCTTTTTTGTGTACAAATTTTTGGATTTTAAGATAGGGTTTAGATTTTTTGTTGGATAAATCAATTTAAATTGAAATCTTGAAACTCCTCAAACTCAAAGTTGATTTTTTTTCTTATTATTGTATGAAATCCTTAAGCTTTCCCAACACAATTAATTGTTTATGAATAAATCTTCTGAAACTACTATCAATTTTAGAATTGCTAAAGATGAATTAACCAAGCAAGATATTTATAAACTTAGATATAACATCTATGCAGAGGAAATGGGGAAAAATTTATCTACTGTAGATCATAAAAGTAAGCTGATTTATGATGAGAAGGATAAAACAGCAGTTCATTTTTATTTGGAAGAGGGTGGTGAAATTGTTGCATGTTTACGAACTAATTTTGGAAAAGATGGAGCGTTTCTTTCTGAAGAAAAGAAGAATTATGCTTTTGAAAAATTTGGTAATTACAAAGAAAAGAACTTTTGTATTTCATCTAAGTTAATGATTGCTCCTCATCTCAGAAATTCAGGAGTAGTAGGACAACTCCTTGTACGTGCTTATTTATATGCTAGAGAACGAGGTGCTCAATTCGATTTTTGTAATTGTGCTACTTCTTTGGTTCAATTGTATGAGTTTTTTGGCTATAGGCGTTACAAGAAAAATATTACAGATGAAGATGTAGGGCTTAGAGTTCCTTTAGTTTGTGTATTGGAGGATGTTCAACATTTAGAATTTGTAAACTCTCCTTTTTTTCGAGTGGCAAAAACACTTAAAAATTCGACTGAAACGGCAGATTGGTATGCTGCTAATTTTCGAGTAAAAGTCAGGCACATATATAAAAACCTATTACCAGAAAAGAAGCTTTGGGAACACTTTTTTAATTCATACAGAGAGCATACACTTGAGTTATTTGAGAACCTTAATGATAAGGAGAAACAAAAAATTCATGGACTTGGAATTATGATAGAAATTGGATCGGGAATGGAAATTATTAGGCGAACGGAATGGGGCGAATCCATTTATATGATTATTTATGGAAAAGTTGAAATAATAGTCAGTAACAAATATGAAAATGTAACAATTGATATTTTAAGTGCCGGAAAAGTATTTGGAGAAACTGCTTTGCTTGGTTTGTTAGGACAAACGAATGCTACTGCTCTTGAGGACTCAAAATTATTGGTTCTTTCAAAAAGTTCATTTGAGAAACTAAGTAAAAGGAATCCCGAAACTGCACTCAAAATAGTTATGAATTTGATGAGAAGTATTGGATCAAAATTTGATGCACTTGCCGATAAGTGTGTTTATTCGAATGAATATATTAAACAGTAAATTATGGAAAATAAAGCAGGCACGTATGATTTTGGAGAATTTTCTGACAATGAGAAAGAACTTGATCGTTTAATATCTCAGGCAAAAGTTGGTGTAGACCTTGAAAAAAATCTGTTAACCAATGCTGGACTTAAAGAAGGAATGGATGTCCTTGATATTGCATGTGGACCAGGAGTTGTTAGTTGCGAAATGGCAAAAATGGTAAAACCTGGAACAGTTACAGGAGTTGATATTAACGAGAAACTAATACAGGTTGCTAAAGAGTACAGCAAACAAATTAAAGTAACTAACGCTGATTTTTCTGTTGGAAATGCATATGAATTATCTTTTCCAGAAAATTCATTTGATTTCGTTTATGCCCGTTTTGTTTTTCAGCACCTTGAAGATTGTCAAAAAGTGGTAGATAGTATCTATAAAGTACTTAGACCTAATGGAATTATCTGTATTACAGATGTTGACGATAGTTGGTTAACTCTTTATCCAACTACAGAATCTTTTATTGAGATTACAGAATCAGCAAGGAAAAGCCAAAAAGAATATGGTGGCGACCGTTTAGTTGGTAGAAAATTAGGACATTATTTGCATACTGGAAATTTTAACAACGTTAATACGAAGATTACTCCAGTAACATCTAACGATATTGGGCTCAAGAACTTTCTTGATATTACTACTGGATTTAAGCATGAACAATCTATAAAAAGTGATGTTAATATGAAAAAAGAAAAGCTTGACGAAGTATATAAAGTGCTTCAAGAACCTTATGCTTGGGGAGCAGTAGGTGTTTTTACAGCTACAGGAACTAAGTAAAAACAAATTGAGAATAAGTACAGAATTTAAAATTAGATAAAGGTCCTGTAATTTCATTAATTTTCTTTATTATTAATAAAGAAAGACTAATGTTTACTTAAAGTACAAATAAAGCTATTGAGAAATTTATAGTCATTTTTTTACTGGCATTTGACAATTTCAAAAGCAACTATTACATTAGTTAAAATTGTAATATATCTTCTTCTGACGCAGGAGTTAATGCATCTGGAACATCATTCTATGGCTACTGAGCCAGTTGTTTTAATATAGATTTCCTATTATTTACTCAGACATAAAATTTAAGAATATTTATCTAAATCGAGCAGAAGATTTAGAACCTCTACCATAAGTAAAAGGGTTAGGGTTGATTATTCTAATAAAAATCTCAGGGCCGCCATTTCCTCCTGTTGCCGGAGATAGACCAGAAATATTCATGTCGTACGCAAATCCAAAGGCAAAATATGCTATTTCAAATTCAATTGTTGGAGCAAAAGCATCTTCAACCCGATAATAACCTCCAAAAGAAACAGCCATTTCTTTAAAAATACCGGTGTATTTAGATTCTTCTTTTAGCATATATCTAAACAATAAACCTGCGGTAATTTGCCTTGCAGGTCCTTGAAAATATGTAATTAACTTAGGGCGTAAAGCCATTTTTGTATTAGTAATACCTATATGGGCTTCTGTATGGAAAGCAAATTTAGAGTATAGTTTATCGACTTCTCCAAATTCTATTTGTTGACTAGGTCTTGTAACATGGTAAAACGCTAAGCCTGCTTTCATGTTAAATTCATCATGAGAACTAAGGGTTTTACTGCCTGTACCATAAGCCCAAAGTGCTCCCGCAGAAAAATCAAAATAATTATTGTTTTCAAAAGTAAAGGTTTCAAAAGAAGGTGCTGAAGCATCATAGGCTTGACCATTAAATTGAGAATCCCATTGTAAATTATTCTGATCAATACTATTCTGGATCCAAGAACTCATTAAACCAACAGATGCAGAATTCTTACCATCTAAATAAATAACACTAGACAATGCTAATGATATCTTAGTTGTTCCCAAATTGGTTTCACCAGCCACATCTTTAAACGCGTTAAAGCCTAATCCCAAATAACCATTCTTCCATTTATTTTTAAGAATTCCACCATCAAACATTACTGCATAAGTTTTATAGGGATTGCCAATACTTGCCCATTGACTTCTGTAATTTAATACCCCTCTTACATCTCCATTGAAAACACCAACTGTTGCTGGATTTGTTGTTATTGGCATTGCATCATACATGGTAAAATGAATGTCTTGAGCATAACTATTAACTGTTAATAGTTGACAGTTAATAGTTATTAGTAATATTAATAATAGCTTTTTCATCTCTTCTAATTTTTAATTATTGAAATATTATTTCTTTTATCTAATTAAAGTAATATCTCCTTTTTGATTAAACTTACTTCCATCTTTAAAGGTGCCTTTTACATAATACACGAAAACTGTTTTATTCATCTCTTTACCTCTAAAATTACCATCCCAACCTGTGCTTAAATCTCTTGTTTCAAATACTTTTTCTCCCCATCTATCATATACCACAAATTGGAAGGATGCAATTCCTTTGCCTCTAACAAAAAGAATGTCATTATTCCCATCCCCATTTGGTGAAAAGATATTGGGAACAAATATTACATTATCAAAATCTACAATTACTGTAACATCATCTGTTGCGGTACAGCCATTTGAATCTACTACGGTTACTCTATAGGTTATTGTTTGGTCTGGTGTAGATACTGTTGTTGGGCATATAGCACAACTTAACCAATCTGGTGGACTCCATGTGTACGTACCATTTGTTCCTGTTGCTGTTAATGTGGTACTTATGCCTAAATCTATAGTTACATCTACACCAGCATTAACAACTGGATTGGAGTTTACTACAATTGTTGATGTTAATGTATCTGATCCAGAGGCATTAGAAACAATTTGTTCAATAGTGTATGTTCCTGCCGTATTGAAACAAATATTTGTTGGGTTTTGACTTGTTGATGTGTTTGGAGTTGCTCCGTTAAAAGTCCATTGCCATGATGTTGCTCCTGAACTCACATCTGTAAAATCAATACACTCTCCTTCACATAAAATGCTATCAGTTACTGTGTAGCCACCAGTTGGAGGAACACAAGAACTCACTACAATATAATTAACAATAGTAGTGTCATCTATTCCATTAGCATCAGTAATTGTAAGTGTAACTGCAAAGTTTCCTGTTGTGCTATAACAAATGTTTGTAGGATTTTGAGCTGAAGAAAAATTTGTAGTTGCTCCAACAAAACTCCAAGTCCAATTTGATATACCTCCAGTAGCAGAAGAAGTACTTAAATCAGTAAAATTAATACAATCTCCACTACAAATATTGGTTTGAGAAGCAGAAAAATTGGCAATAGGAGGGGGTAAAACACAATTATTAATTATAATATTGATAGTAGCAGTATCTGGACAAACAC
>JAJCYN010000027.1 GCA_029262915.1 Flavobacteriales bacterium | reverse complement strand
AGCTAATATGGTATGCTCTTGCCAAGTAAAAATATGATTCAATTGGCGATTTTTTTTCTGAAGAAGAAAAGGGATCATAATTTCTGGTAGTGTTTTGAACAGCTTTAACCAAATAGTCTAATGCTTTTGCTTTGTCATTGGAAGAATGAATGTAACAAACTCCTACTTTATAATTTACATTAAAGTTAGCAGGTTGTTCAGTCTGAAGTTTTAACCAGATAGGAAGTGCCACATTGTATTGATTCTCCTCCATTAATGTATTTGCTTCTAAAAAACTTTGTCTAAAGTTTTCATTTTGTGCATTAAGATGAATCAGTGCAAAACTAAAAGCTATTATTAGGGCTATTTTTTTCATAGGTTAAATCCTCTCGTGTTTTTATACAGTTGCAAATATATTTTATTTGTACCTTATTTCAAATTATAAATAGCAACAATAATTCTATCAATTTATTAAATTTCTCGATTAACATCAAATTCTTCAAGATAATCAGCTACTTTTCTTACAAACATTCCACCCAATGCACCATCTACAACTCTGTGGTCATATGCGTGTGATAAGAACATTTTATGGCGAATAGCAATGGCATCTCCATCAGGAGTTTCAATAACTGCCGGTTTTTTCTGTATTGCACCTACAGCCATTATCGCTACTTGTGGCTGGTTAATTATTGGTGTTCCCATTACATTTCCAAAAGAACCAACATTTGTAACCGTATAAGTTCCAGCAGCAATATCGTCAGGGTCTAATTTATTATTTCTAGCTCTATTTGCTAAATCATTAACTGTTTTAGTTAAACCTACTAAATTTAGTTGATCAGCATTTTTAATTACTGGAACAATTAAATTGCCACTTGGTAATGCAGTAGCCATTCCAATGTTTATATTTTTCTTTTTAATTATATTATCTCCATCAACAGAAATATTAATCATAGGAAAGTCTTTAATTGCTTTTATAATGGCTTCTATGATGATTGGAGTAAAAGTAATTTTTTCGCTTTCTCGTGCTAAAAATTCATTTTTAATTTTATTTCTCCAGTTCACAATGTTGGTCATATCTGCCTCAACATAAGACGTTACGTGAGGAGAAGTGTGTTTAGACATCACCATATGGTTAGCGATGAGTTTTCTCATCCTGTCCATTTCAATAATTTCATCACCAGAGGAAATAGAAACACCTATTGGTTTAGATTCAACTTTAACTTGGGGTTTTGTAACTCCATTTGATGAAGCTGGTGAAGAAATAGCAACTTCTTGAGTTCTGTTTGGTAAATAATTTAAAATATCTTTTTTTGTTACCCTACCGTCTTTACCAGAACCACTAATTGCTTCGAGTTCATTTAATGAAACACCTTCTTTTTCTGCAATGCTTCTTACTAAAGGAGAATAAAACCTATTAGTAGCTGAATTACTAATTTTTTCGGCAACAGGAGTTACTTTAGCTACAGCACTTTCTACTGAAACAGAAGTTCCTACTGGAACAACTTCTTCTTTTTGAGGTGTAGTACTTGATGTTTCAACAGCAGTTTCTCCTTCAGCACCAATAATAGCAATTGCTTGCCCTACCTGAACAACATCACCTTCATTAAATAATTTTTCAATTAAAACACCCTCAGCAGTGGAAGGAACTTCAGAATCAACCTTATCAGTTGCAATTTCAACTACAGACTCATCTGCTTCAATGGTATCACCTACCTCTTTCAACCAACCCGTAATCGTTGCTTCTGCTACACTCTCACCCATTTTAGGCATTATCAATTCAACTTGTGCCATATGCTATCTAATATTCCTTTTAAACCGTATTTTTCTGAAAGCTACAAAAATAGCTTAAAAAATCTATTTTTCATACCAATTATATAAGTATTTTGGCTATATAATTAGCCGTTTTATAACTGTTTGTATATGAATTTTAAATTTTTAATCATTTTCTTATTTTTATTTATGATTACGGTTGTATCAGCTCAAGAATCTAACATAAAGAAATTTAAACAATTAAGCTGTCCTGAAAAATGGTGGGTGGTTTTGCACCCTTTTGTAGTTAAGAAAACACTAAAAATTACAGAAGAATCGAGAAAAGTATCAAAACTTGTGATGCAAGAAAAACTATTAAAAGGGACTGGTAATAGTGGGCAAATTGATGCTTTTAGACATACTTTTTGGATGGCAAGTTTGACACAAAAAATAGGATGGAGAAGAGCTAAGAAACTTGGGAAAGCCCACGAAAAAGGGAATTACAGGGATTATAAGAAGCATCGTTTAGAAGATGGTACTTTACCCGATAAAATAAGCTCTGAAATGGATTTATTTAATAACGATGTTGGCATAAGAATTGGAGAAACGGCACATACACTTGAGATTGAGAATATAGTTATTGAAGCAGTAAAAGAAGGTAAATGTAAAATTATAAAAAAGGATGTTGAAGGTAATTTTTTAGACTGTGAAGGAAATGTAATATTAAAGGAATTACTTAAAGGAAAATGGGAAAATGAAAAGTGTTTGGTGGATTCAAATAACTAGGATTAATAAAAAAATTTAATGTTAACGTATCTCTTAATACATTTCGGTGAAGGGTATCTAGTATACCAATTATTTAGGTTCTAAGGTCATTACATAATTGTAACTTTCATTTAAAAGCTCGCATATTAATTGTTGATCTTCCAGTAACTCATCTGGAATTAAAATGTAACCTTTCATCACTGCTCCATAAGATTTGTATAAAGTGGTATTAAATTTTTGAAAGTATACTTCCTGTACCTCCTTTGAAAAGCGAATACCGAATTGTGCATCTTTATTTAATAAAGAGAACATATAACCGTTTGCAGATGTATAAGGCATAGTTTTACCCTTTCTTTCAAAATTAGGGCATTGGGCTACTAGTTTATCATATAGTTTTAATCGTTCTTCGTACATTTTGAAAATGTTTGAAGCTAAAATAGTACTTTTTTGAATGAAGATTGATGATTAGAAAAAAGTAAATTTAATAATGAATACAATTCCAGTGATGATTGTTATGGTGACGATTATGGAGATAATGATCTTTAGTGGTATATTGTCTTTTTCTTTCGTTTTATTTTTTATAAGTACACGATTAACCTCAATTTTAGAAAGTCTGTCAAACTGTTTTGATTTTAACGGAGATTTATTTTCTGTTGTATCAATTTTTTCAAATGGAATATGAGTCCGTTTTCTTCGGCTATTATTTTTTAATGAACTGATCATTTGATCTGCGAATCCCATACCTTAATTTTTACGGAAATAATTAAAATAGGTTTGTTGTTGCTATCAGTTGTTGCAAACAAATAAATTCCCCCTCCATCTTTAAGTTTTAGTTTTTGTTGCACTTGTTCAACGCTATCCTTAAAATTACGACAACTTACATTGGCTTTTTTTATCCCTAGTTTTTTAAAATCTTTTAAGCTGTAGTTAATTACTGTTTCAATTTTAAAAGTGCGACCAGGAAAATTTTCGATAAGATTTTCTGAAGTGTACAGATGCGTATTTTTTGCCAATTTTTTCATAGAAAAGTGATTGCAAATACTGTTAAATGCACCAGCTTTCATAATAGAGGAATTAGGTTCGTATAGGTAGTTTTTAGGAGGAGAGTATTCAACCAATGAATTACTTTCAGTTTTATAGTCAAAATAAAATTCTTGGTTGGAATTAGTCAAATTTATGGTGTTGATTTTTGGTTCAACAACTTTGTCTTTTTCTAATAAATATAAGACTTCTTTACAATCGTTATTCACAGAAACAACCCAAACATTAGTTACACATTTTAAATCTTTTAAGGTTAGTTTAATGTCTAATAATGGTGCTGTTTTAATTAAAATTTTATCAGCAATTTTAAATAATTGGGGAGCTAATTCAATGGTGTTCGGAGTACATTCATTGAGTTTAAAAACACGCTGGTTTTCGTTTCTTCTACTAGGATCAATGTAGATGACATCAACTTTTTCTTTAGCACTATTGATGAAATCTTCTGCAGTAGTATTAAGGATGTTAACGTTTTTTACTTTTAATAAGCCGAAGTTGTTTTTAACTGTTTCAACTAATTCAACATTTTTTTCAACATAAGTTATTTGAGTAAAGTTTTTAGAAAAGTAGAAGCTATCAACGCCAAAACCACCTGTTAAATCAATTAAGGAATTCCCCTCTATTAGTTGGCTTTTGTAGATTCCAGTCCTTTCAGAAGAACATTGCTCCATTGATAATTTTGAAGGATAAATAATATTGGGAGTATTATAAAACTCGGGAAGTTTGTTTTTTGCTTTTTGAATTCCATTTATTTGAGAGAGTATGAATTCTTTGTCGAGTTTTGGTTTTTTATTAAGCAGTAATGCTACTTCTGTAAGTGGTTTGTTTTTGCTGTGCTGGATAAATTCGGATTTGTTCATATTTTTTATTCGTCATTGCCGAGGAACGAAGCAATCTTGCTAAAATGAGATTGCTTCATTTCGTTACACTACATTCACAATGACGTATCATTGTGTAAAAGCATATTGAATAATGTTAGCACCCATTTTTAAAGCTTTTGTTCTGTTTTCTTCAGAATCATTATGAACTTCTTGATCTTCCCAGCCATCGCCCAAATCACATTCAAAATCATAAAAACAAACCAAACGGTCTTCATATATTAATCCAAATCCTTGAGGTGGCTTATCATCGTGTTCGTGGATTTTTGGTAAGCCATTATTGAAATTGTATCTTTGATGATAGATAGGGTGGGAGTAAGGAATTTCAACAAATTCTAACTCTGGAAATACTTTTTTCATTTGTGGTCTAAGAAATTTGTCCATTCCGTAGTTATCAGAAATGTGTAAAAAACCACCACTCATTAGATAGTTTCTTAAATTTTCAGCTTCATCACTATTGAAGATAATGTTTCCGTGACCTGTAATGTGTACAAAAGGATAATTGAAAATTTCTGAACTACCAACATCTACAATTGCTTGGTCGGTATTAATGTTTGTATTTAGGTTTTTGTTGCAATAGGTAATTAAATTAGGTAAAGATGTTT
>JAJCYN010000026.1 GCA_029262915.1 Flavobacteriales bacterium | reverse complement strand
ATAGATTCCAACGATGGAAAAAAAGTATTCAAAAAATTAGCTACCGAATTAATAGATGATAAGAATCCTTCAACTTATAATCAAGCCATTATGGAATTTGGTGCATTACAGTGTACACCAAAAAAACCTAAGTGTGAAGATTGCCCTTTTCGGTTAGAGTGTTTTGCTTTAAAAAATAAGATAATTTCAGAACTTCCTAAAAAAGAAAAAAAGATTAAACAACGCAATCGATACTTTAATTATTTGGTGATAATGGATGATGAGAATATCTTTATAAATGAAAGAACTGAAAAAGATATATGGGTAGGTTTATTTGATTTTCCGTTGCTCGAAACATCAAAACGCCTGCCATCCTTTCAACAGGTTAATAAAGAGTTTAAGAATTTTGATTTAACATTACAACATAAGTCCGAAGAACAAAAACACATTCTTAGTCATCAAAAAATATATGCCACATTTTGGCTAGCTTCTAGCAATAATCAAAAAAAAATTGAAGTAAATTATATTAAAATTCTTCTAAAAGAAATTAACAATTACCCTGTTCCTAAATTGATAGAAAATTATCTAAAAACAATTCTATAATTTCATATATTTGGTTTATAATTAAATTAGACTAAAAATGGCAGGAATAAACAAAGTAATTTTAGTAGGAAATTTAGGAAAAGATCCAGAAGTAAGGTACTTAGAAGGTGGCACTGCAGTTGCCAATTTCCCTATAGCAACCTCAGAAACCTATAAAGACAAGAACTCTGGAGAAAGAAAAACCAATACAGAATGGCATAATATTGTGCTATGGAGAGGATTGGCTGAAATTGCTGAGAAATATTTGAAAAAAGGTTCTCAGGTTTATATAGAAGGTAAATTAAAAACACGCCAATGGCAAGATAAAGATGGAAACAACCGTTATACAACAGAAATTGTTGGCGATAATTTACAAATGCTAGGTAGAAAAGACGATAATAATTCAAGTGTTCCTGTTGCTACAAGTTCAACACCTGCTACTTCTCCTATAGAATCGACATCAAGCCCTGCTGCAACAACGCCTTCTACCCCAGAAACAGAAGGATCAAGCAGCGAAGTTGATGATTTACCTTTTTAATTAATTTTTAATTTAAACATTGGATCCCGAACCTTATTCAACATTAATTTTATTAGCCGGTTTCTTAAAATCTTTTTCTTTAGGGACATTAATTTCCTTTTTGGTAGTATTAATTCTCCTATTGTTTTCTGCTTTAATTTCAGGTTCTGAAGTTGCTTATTTTTCATTAAACCCAACAGAAAAGGACACACTTAATTCTTCTGAAACAAAAGCTCATATTAGAGTAAACAAATTACTAGCCTCTCCAAAAAAATTATTGGCAACCATTTTAATTTCTAATAATTTCATCAATGTTGCCATTATAATTCTATCCACTTACACAATCAACAATGTTTTTAATTTTTCGTCTGTTCCCGATTGGTTAAATTTTGTTATACAAGTTGCAGGAATTACTTTTGTTATATTACTCTTTGGTGAAGTTATTCCAAAAGTCTATGCAACTAAGCACGCACTTAAACTTGCCAAAACAATGGCAAACCCAATTACATTATTAAAAAAAATCTTTAACCCTTTCAGTTCTTTACTCATCTATTCTACTGGAATAATTGATAAACGTATTAAAAAAAAAGGCTTAGACGTTTCTGTTGAAGAGCTATCCCACGCTCTCGATTTAACCGAAGATATTCCGGAAAATAAAGATGAACATCGAATTCTTAAAGGTATTGTTAAATTTGGAGAAACTAGTGTTAAACAAGTAATGAAAGCTCGGGTTGATGTTGTTTCAATCGAAAAAGAGACTGCATACAATGATGTTCTTACTACTATTTTAGAATGTGGGCATTCAAGAATACCTATTTATGAAGAGTCTTTTGATAAAATAGTTGGACTCCTTTACATTAAAGATTTACTGCTCCATATAAAAGAGCAAGATAATTTTGACTGGAATAACTTAATTCGAAACCCATTTTTTGTTCCAGAAAATAAAAAATTGGATGATTTATTGAAAGAATTTCAAGAGAAAAAAATCCATCTAGCTATTGTTGTTGATGAATATGGAGGAACTTCTGGTATTGTAACACTTGAAGATGTTTTAGAAGAAATTGTTGGTGAAATAAGCGATGAATTTGATGCAGATGATGTTTCATACTCAAAACTTGATGAGAATACATATGTTTTTGAAGGGAAAACTGGACTCAATGATCTTTTTAAGATTATTAATATTGAAGATAATTCTATTTTTGATGAAGTAAGAAAAGACTCAGATACATTAGCTGGATTAGTTATTGAAATGGCTGGAAAAATACCTCAAAAAAATGAAAAAATCACTTACGAAAATTTTACTTTTATTGTTGAAGCAGCTGACAAAAGAAGGGTAAAAAGAGTTAAACTCATTAAAAATAAAATTAATGAAGAGTAAACTAATCCTTATTTTTTTAATTTTAAGCTTATGCTTTAGCTGTGAGAATGAAACGTTTACTCCAAAACCTAAAGGCTATTATAGAATTGATTTACCTAATAAGAAATATCATTCATTAGAAAAAAATTGTCCATTTACTTGCGAAATACCGACCTATACCTCTTTAAAACAAAACATTAACAACCCTGACAAACCTTGTTGGTTTGATATTGTTTTTGATAATTTAAATGCAAGTATCTATCTAAGCTATAAACCTATTAACGATAATTTAAATCAGTACCTAGAAGATTCTAGGTCTTTAGCATTTAAACATACTGTAAAAGCATTTGACATTGAACAACACACTATCAGTTTTCCTGAGAAAAAAGTTTATGGGCTAGTCTATAATATAGAAGGAAATGCTGCTTCTGCTTATCAGTTTCATTTAACGGATAGTACAAACCACTTCATAAGAGGCTCTCTATATTTTAATAATATCCCTAACCACGATTCTATACAGCCTGTACTAGAATTTGTAAAAGAAGATATCACACACATTTTCGAAACTTTTGAGTGGAAATAATCTTCTTATAGAAAATTAATATCCTTTATGATTTCTTAACATTTTATTACTTAATTGTATAATAGCTTCGTTCCGTGATTTTTTTTCTAAAAACAATAGTGAGCTGTTCTTTTTTATTAATTTATTATAATTTGAGTGCTCAAAAGGTTATTAAAATTGGAATAATCCTAAACAAAGTTGATTCAACACCAATAGAAAATGCTCATGTCATCAATTTCGATTCAAATCTTGGTGTAAAAAGCAATATTAACGGAGAATTTAGAATCACAGCAAAAAAAGAAGATACTCTTTTAATTTCTTTTATCGGTTTTAAGTCTTTGAAAATTATAGCTTCTAAAATTCTTAAATACATCTATTTAGAAAAAGAAATTTACTCTCTTGATTCCTATACTGTGTTGCCCTATAAAAATTTTAAAGAATTTAAAGATGCCTTTGTTAAACTGGAAATTCCAGATACCGCTCGTAATAAATTAAACCAAAGTTTTGTTTTATCTGTAGAAGAATTAAGAAGCTATGAACCAGTTACCTCTGGTTTAGTTGCTAGAGGTGCCATAAGTGCACTTGCTTCAAAATTTAATAAACGTATTCAGGATAAAATTAACTATGAAAAATTACTTGAAAGAGATCAATACGAAGCTTTTATATCAACCAGATTCAATCGTCAATTAATAGAAAGAGTAACTCAATTAAAAGATAACAAATCAATAAAGTCGTTTATGGAGTATTGCGATTTTACTAATAGTTTTATTGAGCTTTCATCTGATTATGAAATCATTAATCAAATTTTCAAATGTTATGATGAGTATAATGTTTTACCTGTAGTTAGTAAATAAATTACGTTTTCCGAAAACTACTAGCAGTATATACAACCACTCCTAACAATAAAAATGCTCCAACTTGATGTATGACTCCAAGCCATACTGGAACAGCATATAACAATGTAAAAACACCTAATAAAAACTGAGTAAACACAACTACAATTAAAGCGATTAAGGCTTTTGATTGAATTTTATTCAATTCATACTTTGAACTTTTCAATAACAAGAAAAGAACTAATCCAACAACAACATAAGCTAAATAGCGATGAATAAATTGAACACCACCTATTCCATCAACAAAATTTATCCATAATGGCTCCATTGCTGTAACAGACTCTGAAATCCATCTTTCTCCCATTTTTGGCCAGGTATTCATAATAAATCCCGCATTTAATCCAGCAACAAAGGCTCCATAAATAATTTGTATAATAGTAATTATGAATAAAACCGAGACCCAATTTCTCATTGAAGAAAAATTCGGTCTTTCTACATCTTTGTAGATTAAATCTAATGCTACCCAAAAAGTATACGCAAAAGTTAAGAATGCAGCTATTAAATGAATCGCTAACCTGTAGTGGCTAACATCAGGATTATCTACTAAACCACTTTTAACCATCCACCAACCTAAAAAACCTTGAAATGCTCCCATTCCTAATATAATCAAACATTGTTTTGTGAGTTTCCCAGTTATTTTCTTCCTTATTAAGAAATAAAAGAATGGAACAATAAACACAATTCCAATTACTCTTCCTATTAAACGGTGAAGGTACTCCCAAAAGAAAATAGCTTTAAATTCTTCAAGGGTAAACATAAAATTCACTTCTTGATATTCTGGAAATTGTTTGTAAGCACTAAAAGTCTCTATCCAATCTTGTTCACTCAAAGGAGGAATCATTCCCATTATTAACTTCCAATCAACCATAGATAATCCAGAATTAGTTAACCTTGTTATTCCTCCAATAACTACCATTAAAAATATTAATATACAGCCTGTTAAAAGCCAAATAATAATAGGGTTGTGTGGATTATTCTTCATTTTTAAAATTTGAAAAATCAAAAGTACAAAATGTTAAAGGAGTGTTAAAATGGATGATGAGGAATAATAAAAATTTAATTTTGTGGTTATTTATGTTGAACATTAGCAAAATTCTCAACTTTATGAA
>JAJCYN010000025.1 GCA_029262915.1 Flavobacteriales bacterium | reverse complement strand
TCACTATTCACTATTCACTATTCACTATTCACTATTCACTATTCACTATTCACTATTCACTATTCACTATTCACTATTCACTATTCACTATTCACTATTCACTATTTAAATATGTTTTGCACCATCCGGCATTACATAATGAGTAGGATGTCTGTAAATTTTATCATCTGATGGATCAAAAAATGATTCACTTTCTTCTGGCATTGAGGATACAATGGCATTAAGTGGAACAACCCATAAACAAGTTCCTTCTTGCCTTCTAGTGTACATGTCTCTGGCATTTTGTAAAGCCATTTCTTTATCAGTAGCATGCACACTTCCGGCATGTTTATGCGGCAGTCCAGGTTTACTTTGTATAAAAACTTCCCAAACGTCTCCTTGATTATCTGTATTACTCATACTTCTATATTTTTTGTAGCCTAAATACTAGGCAATTAATTGTTTTTCTTTCTGTTTTTTTGCATATGCTATAGCAGCTTCTCTAACCCAAGCACCATCTTTATGTGCTTTTTTATGATGTTTTAATCGTTGTTTGTTACAAGGACCATTTCCTTTTACCACTCTCCAGAATTCATCCCAATCCATTTCACCAAAATCATAATGTCCCTTTGCTTCATTCCATTTTAAATCAGAATCAGGAATTGTAAGCCCAATAACTTCTGCTTGTCCAATTGTTTTGTCAATAAATTTTTGACGAAGTTCATCATTAGTTTCTCTTTTTATTTTCCATTTTACAGCATTTCCAGTATTTGGAGAATCTGAATCGTGAGGACCAAACATCATAATGGAAGGCCACCAAAATCTGTTCAAAGCATCTTGTGCCATAGCTTTTTGTTCAGGCGTTCCTTTTGCCATTGTAGCCATAATTTCATAACCTTGTCTTTGATGGAAACTTTCCTCCTTACAAATCCTAACCATTGCCCTAGAATATGGTCCATAAGAAGTTCTTTGTAAAGAAACTTGATTGACAATAGCAGCACCATCAACCAACCAACCAACAGCACCCATGTCAGCCCAAGTTAAAGTTGGATAATTAAAAATGCTTGAATATTTAGCTTTTCCAGATTGTAAGTCAGAAATATATTCATCTCTACTTTTTCCTAATGTTTCTGCTGCAGAGTATAAATACTGACCATGTCCAGCTTCATCTTGAATTTTAGCTAATAAAACAACCTTGGCTCTTAAACTTGGTGCTCTGCTTATCCAATTTCCTTCTGGTTGCATTCCAATAACTTCAGAATGTGCATGTTGAGAAATTTGTCTCTGTAAATGCTTTCGGTAATCCGAAGGCATCCAATCTTTTGGTTCTATTTTAATTTCAGCATCAATTTTGGCTTGAAATTCCTTTAATTTTTTCTCGTCTTCCATAAATGAAATTTAATAGGTACAAGTTTAATCAATTTCAACCTTAATATAGAATGATTTTTATCAGTTGTTAATATTTTGTAAAAAATCCATCACTTTTTTATGAAGTATTCTTTTCTGAGAGAAAATTCTATTTTTGCAGTCTTAAAGTGAAATTATGTTTAGCAAATTAAAAGTTCAAGAAATAAAGCAAGAAACAAATGATACTGTTTCAATTGCATTTGAAATTCCTGTAGATTTAAAATCAGAATTTAGTTACCAATCAGGACAATATATTACTATTAAAAGTGATGTTAATGGAGAAGATGTTAGAAGAGCTTATTCTTTGTGTAGTTCTCCATTTGAAAATGATTTTAGAATAGGAGTAAAAAAAGTAGCCGATGGAAAGATGTCTACCTTCTTAAATGAGGGTTTAAATGTTGGTGATGAAATAGAAGTAATGAAACCATCTGGTAATTTTGTAATTGATGATTCATCGTCAAATATTGTTGCCTTTGCTGCCGGAAGTGGAATTACTCCAATACTATCTATGGTTAAATCTGTTTTAAATTCAGAAAAAAAAATCACACTATTTTACGGGAATAAAACGATAGAAGAAACTATTTTCAAAGTACAGTTAGATGATTTAAAAGAAGAATACTCCGATTTATTTGATTTACATTATACATATGATAAAGCTTATTCAGACAATGAGCTTTATAATGGAAGAATAGATAAAGATAAAGTGACTGCTTTTATGAAAAGCAATTTCAATTTATTAAAGGCGGATGGGTTTTTTATGTGTGGACCAGAACAAATGATTTTAGGAGTTTCTGATTCTTTAAAAGAATTAGGGGTAAATGAGAACAAAATTCATTTTGAATTGTTCACTGCACCAGCTCAAAAAGATGATGTTGCAGAAAAACCAGAATCTGATTTTTCAGGAGAAAGCCAAGTAACTGTAATTATGGATGGAGATGAATTTGAGTTTTCTTTAAAAAGTGAAGGAGATTTTATTTTAGATGCAGCGATGGGCGTTGGAGCAGACGTTCCATTTTCGTGTAAAGGAGCCGTTTGTTGCACATGTAAAGCTCAGGTTATAGAAGGAAAAGCTATAATGGAATTAAATTATTCTTTGTCAGAAGCAGAAGTAGAAGAAGGGTTTATTTTAACATGTCAAGCACATCCAGCATCAGAAAAATTAGTGGTAGACTACGATGTTACATAGTCTTATTAATATATAGATGTTGAAAAGGTCTGGCTATTGTCAGACCTTTTTATATATGACTAAAGTAAATTTGAGTTTATGAAAAAGATTTCTTTCATAATATTATTTGCTATAATTATTACTTCTTGCGGAGGAAATAATAAAATAGTTAGCACTAAAAAGAATACATATATAATAGATAAGTATGCAGGCCTTCTACAAACATCAAAATCAGAAATCACGAATATTAAGCTGTATACATTCATAGATAACTGGTATGGTACAGGTTATAAGTATGGAGGAATGTCAAAAACTGGAGTAGATTGTTCGGGTTTTTGTAATGTATTATATAGTCAAGTTTATAATAAAGAAATAAAAAGAACAACTCTCGACCTTTCAAAAGAGATAAATAAGAAAAGTAAGAGCAAACTTATAGA
>JAJCYN010000024.1 GCA_029262915.1 Flavobacteriales bacterium | reverse complement strand
TGAAGGTCCTTTTGCTGATAATGATGGGATAGACAATCCTTTAACTCAAGTGGTACAAGATGCCTTAGATTCCAATGGGATTCCTTATCCTGGATTAGGAATTGGTTATGGTGATGGGATTGTAGATAATGAACGTTATGGTATGCGTAAGTTTGTTTATTATAGTAGAAATCCTCAGTTTAATGGCGATGGAGATCCTGGAAATGCTCAGGATTATTATAATTATTTGAGGGGACGATGGAGAAATGGAGGATCTCAAATGGTTTGGGGAGGAAATGGTAATGCAGCTTCTTCTGGAGGAACCGTATTGGCCGATTTATTGTTTCCAGGAGATTCTGATCCCTTACTTTGGAGTACACAAGGACAACCTGTATCGCCAGCTATTTGGTCTGAAATTGGAGAAGGTAATCCTCCTCAAGACAGGCGTTTTTTAGAGTCTGCCGGACCGTTTACCTTAGAACCGGGAGCAGTTAATGATTTAACTGTTGGTATTGTTTGGGCTCGTGCTGTCTCGGGAGACAATGCTGCTTCTATTCAGTCTATCCGTGTTGCTGATGATAAAGCACAGGCCTTGTTTGACAATTGTTTTAAGATAGCAGAAGGACCAGATGCACCAGACATTGCTTTTCAGGAATTGGATAAAGAATTAATCCTTTACCTGACCAATAGAAAAATATCCAACAACTTTAATGAATCCTACAACCAAAAGAATCCTTTTATTGCGATTCCTGATACCTTAGATGGGGTTTATTATGCAACAGATGCCGATAAAGACACCTTAAAGTTTTACAAATTCCAAGGGTATCAAATCTATCAAGTTAGAAATGGATTAGTTACCGTGTCGCAATTAAATGATCCTTTTCAGGCGAGATTAGTGGCACAAGTAGATTTAAAAGATGGGATAACTCAATTGGTTAATTATACCTTTAATGAGAATTTACAAGCTAATGTTCCAGAAGAAATGGTTTTTGGAGCAGATGAAGGGATTCGGCATTCATTTCGACTTAAGACCGATAAATTTGCCACAGGAGATAATCGTTTAGTGAACCATAAAACCTATTATTATATGGCTATTGCCTATGGTTATAATGAGTTTAAGCATTATAACCCCAATGATCCATTAGGGTTGGATGGTCAAACATTGCCTTATATAGGTAGTAGAAAGATGGGAGGAGGACAAGGAATTCGTTCTTTTTCAGCCATACCACATAACCCTGCACCAGAAAATGGAGGTACCTTAACCAACTCACAATATGGAGATCAACCACAAATTACAAGGTTAGAAGGACAAGGAAATGGAGGAAATGATTTAGAACTTACAGCTGAATCAGAAGCCAGTATTGTTAGTAATTCCTTTATGGATTTTCCGGTCTATAAATCAGGAAAAGGACCTATAGAAGTAAAAGTTATTGATCCGTTAAATGTAAAAGCAGGCGTGTATCAAGTACAATTTAGAGATAGTACAGGTGGGTCATTGTCAGATGCTTTTTGGACTTTGCGTTTACCTGTAGCTATGCCAAATGGAATTGATACAATTGATTCCGATCAATCTATCTCGATAGACAATGAGCAATTGTTTTTGGACGAAGGAATTTCCATTACCATTAATCAAGTTGCTAATCCAGGCGTTAATCAAACGCTAGGAAATGGATTGATAGGAGGAAAAATAGAGTATGGAGATTCTACCTTAAACTGGTTAGGCGGTTTTAGTGACCAAGAAGGATCAACAGATGGAAACTGGATCCGAGCAGGAACTGCTGTTTTTGATGTAGGAACAGACGTCAGTGCTTATAATGATAATGAGTCGAATGACTTAAGAGATCCGGACCAATTTTATGAAGGCATCCTTAACGGTACCTGGTCTCCTTATCGATTGGTCTCCTTACTTAGGGTAAATGCTATTGCAGGAGAACCTGTAATGCAAGATGCTGTAGGAATGGGAGTATTAGCTAGTGCTACATCTTCATCTGTTATAAAATCAGAACTAAGAGATCTTGCTTCAGTAGATCTTGTGTTTACCAATGATCCAAATAAGTGGAGTCGGGCAATGGTGTTGGAGGCAAAAAATGATGTTGTTTTAGCAGAAGGAGGAGCGGCACATTTAGCCTTAAGAGCCTCTCCAAGTGTTGATAAAAATGGGAATAATGATGCAAGTGGAACAACAGGGTTGGGTTGGTTTCCAGGATATGCGATTAATGTAGAAACAGGCGAACGATTAAACATTGCTTTTGCAGAAGACAGTTGGTTGGCAGGAGAAAATGGGAGAGATATGAGGTGGAATCCTACTTCAAGAATGACTGCAGGAGTAAACAATGAGTTAATGATGGGAGGGAAGCATTATGTATATATTTTTCGATCTGGAGTTGTTGAATCTCCAGTAAATAGTATGCCTGCTTATGATGGAAGTGCTGCACTTCATACCATAATGGATAATCCATCAAATGCTGGAATAAATGGATTAAGAAAGATGTTTGCTTGGTCAACGTGTATTTGGGCAGGAATTCCAATGTTAGAGCCGGGCCATTCATTGATAGAAACTGAAGCTAAAGTTAAGTTAAGGGTAGAAAAGCCTTATGCTAACTTTGCTACTGCTTCAACAACAAATGGAAGTTTACCGATGTATCAGTTTGATATGACAGGACTGGAAGTGGAAGTGGGCAATCAAAGTGCAATGGATTCTGCGTTAATATTAATTAATGTGGTACCTAATCCATATTATGCTTATTCAGCATATGAAACAAGTCAGTTGGACAATAGAGTAAAGATTACCAACTTACCTGAAGAATGTACTATTTCTATTTACAATATTAATGGAACATTAATGAGAAGGTTCCAAAAGGGAGATCCTAAAACAAGTTTGGATTGGGATTTAAAAAATCATGTGGATATTCCTGTTGCTAGTGGAGTCTATTTAATACATGTGTTGGTTCCTGATGTAGGGGAAAGAACACTTAAATGGTATGGTGTAATTAAACCAACGGATTTAAATGGCTTCTAAAACAGTATAGCTTAACCCTTTGTAGAAAGAGGACTCCCAACACCTTTTCAAAAAAGAGAAGGTAGCTGGGGTGAGATAATAATGCCTAAAAATTATATATTATGAAAAATTTAAGCCTATTCGTTACTTTTTTAATAACAACACTAAACGGTTACTGTCAAAATAATGCACCAATTGCAGTTAATGACACATTATATGTAACGCATAATGATTCTATAGGATGCATTCTACTCTCTGGTTCTACTATTGCCAGCAACTGCTCTAACTTTATTTTCCTGTCCAACGACTCGGAACCGGATGGAAACTTCTTATACTTAGATACTGCATTTTACAATGGAAGTGGTATTTTTAGTATTGTAACCGATAGTATTACTCCAACATTAAATAGATCTACAATCAGTTATGAACCTCCTTTTAATTTTTGGGGCACAGATAGTGTCCTGTATGTTATAAAAGATGACGGTATTCCTATATTGTATGATACTGCAACCATTTATTTTTTTGTAAAACGAAAAGAGTTCGAAAACATAGATTTAAATAACGTTAATGCTCGAATTGAAACAAATGCATTGTTTAGAAATTCGGTAGATGGAATAGCTGCTTTCGAAGTGCCAAAAGGGAGTTTTCGAAATACCATATTTGCAGCTAATTTATGGTTAGCAGGTAGAAATCAAGATTCCATTTATATGAACTCCAACACCTTTAATAGTGCACTCACTTATGGGCAAGCTGGTCCTATAATGGATTCTGTTCATTATAATAGAGGTTACAGTTACGATTGGGATAGAATTTGGAAAGTTTCTAATAATGAAATTAATAATCATTTAAATACCTGGAGTTTACCTGGCTACCAACCTGTTGAAGTAATTGCTGATTGGCCAGCACATGGAGACACCGCAAAAGGACAGGCGTTTTATTTAGCTCCTTTTATTGATAACAATGGTGATGGTGTATATAATCCTTTTGATGGTGATTATCCTAAAATAAAAGGGCAACAGGCAGTGTATTTTATCTATAATGATATTAGAGAACAGCACAACACCCAACGTCCAATTCAATCTGAAGTTCATGGAATGGTCTATGCCTACAATTGCCCATCAGATTCAGCCATTAATAATACCGTTTTTTTAGATTATACCATTTACAACCGTTCCAATTTAACTTATGATAGCACTTACATAGGTGCTTGGACTGATTTTGACGTTGGACATGCCCAAGATGATTATTTAGGTTGTGATGTAAACCGAAGCACTTTTTATGGATACAATGGAGATGCCTTTGATGAAGATGCAAACGGTGCGTTAGGTTATGGAGCTCATCCACCAGCACAAGGAGTAACTTTTTTAAAAGGGGCCAAACAAGATAATGACGGAGTAGATAATAATTTTGGTATTAATGCCAACGAAACTATCAACGGGTTTGGTTTTGGAGATGGAATTCCTGACAACGAACATTGGGGGATGGAAGGGTTCATGTATTATAGTAGTTTTCCCCAATTTGCTGGGGATGGGGAGCCTATAAATGATTCAGATTTTTATAATTATTTACACGGAATCTGGAGGGATGGAAACAAAATGGTTTATGGAGGTAATGGTCACCCACTTTCTTCTGGCGGAATGACACCTGCAAAATATATGTATCCTGATAATTCTGATACTTTTTGGTACAATACTAATGGAATAGTACAAGCACCATGGTCTGAAGCTATTGTAGGTAACCCGCCTGCTGACAGAAGAGGGGTGGGTTCAACAGGGCCTTTTACTTTTGAGCCAGACAGTAGCATAGAAATTACATTAGCTTATGTTTTTGGTAGAGATTACCAAACTACAGGTAACCAAGCTGGTATTGTAGTAATGCAAGAAAGAATAGATTCTATTCGTAGTTATTTTTTAACCGATTTTGTTTCTCCTTGTGGAGGGACTTTAAGTGTTGGAGAAAAGGAAGGGCAAGAAAATTCACTATTGGGTTATCCTAATCCATTTACTAATGAAATCAGCATTAATTATGAGTTATTAAATAGTTCAGCAATTTTGGTAATTTATAACTTAATTGGTAAAAAAATTAAAACACAAACGATTACTAAAAATATTACTAATATTGATTTAGCTAATCAACCTAATGGTATTTATTTTGTTACCATAACGGATGGAGCGAATAGAGTAAGTAAGAAAGTAGTTAAGCAGTAATTTTTTTAGTGAATATTCTCATTTTTAATTTCTCTACCAATAAAAACAGTACGGGAACAACTATTAGGGTTAAGAATGTAGCAACAAATAGCCCATAAATAATGGTCCAAGCTAATGGTCCCCAAAAAATTACGTTATCTCCACCAACGTAAATGTGTGCATCAAACTCACTAAACAAGGTGAAAAAGTTAATGTTTAGCCCGGTTGCTAGTGGAATTAATCCTAAAATAGTTGTAATTGCCGTTAACAATACCGGCCTCAAACGTGCTTTCCCTGCTGAAACAATCGCCTCTGACAAAGTCTCTTTATCAACATATTGTGCTTTAGTTAATCCCAATGCTAATTTTTTTCTATTGATTAAAAGCTGTGTATAATCCAATAATACTACTCCATTATTTACCACAATTCCTGCTAAGGAAATAATTCCCATCATAGTCATCATAATTACAAATGGCTTTCCTGTAATAATTAACCCTCCAAACACTCCTATTAAGCTTAAAAATATAGCCAGCATAATTATACTCGGTTTAGAAACGGAATTAAACTGGAAAATCAAAATCAAAAAGATTAATCCAAGTCCAATAAAAAATGCTGACATTAAAAATGCCATTTGTTTGTTTTGTTCTTCAATTTGTCCTGTAAAATCGATGTTTACAGTGGATGGTTTTCCAGTAAAGTTTTCCATTTCACTTTGTATTTGGACAACAATAGCTCCAGCATCTGTAAATCCAGGACTTAATGCAGAATAAACAGTAACCACTCTTTTTAGTTTTTTATGCTTTATCGCACTAAACCCTGAATTGTTTTTTTGTTTAGTAATTGCCGAAACAGGAATTTCTTTTATTTGTCCAGAAGCCATGTCTCTAAACGTAATTTTTTGATCGAACAAAGCACTTGTATTGTATTTATTCTCTTCATTAAAACGGATATAAATATCATAGTCATCACCATCTTCTTTATAAACTCCTGCTTTTGCACCAAAAATAGAATTACGTAATTGTTGTCCTACTTGCGATGCATTAACGCCTAACTCTCCTGCTTTTTTTCTGTCAATTTGCACGTGCATACTTGGCTTAGATTTATTTACATCAATCTTCAATTCGTCTATTCCTTGTATGTTTTTAGTATTAATGAAATCTTTCATTTTTTCAGCAGTCACGATTAGTTCAGCGTAATCTTTTCCCTCTAATTCAATGTTAATTGGATAACCTGCTGGAGGTCCTGCAGCATCTTTTTCTACAGAAATAGCAACGCCTGGATAAATCTCTTTTAATGCTTCTTGAACTTGTTTTTGAAGGATTTTACTATCCGCTCCTTTTCTAAATTTATACTCTCGCATAGATATAGTAACTTTCCCTCTATGTGGCATTTCTGCTGTCGATCCTCCATCTGTTTGAGGGTTTCCTGCTCCAGCACCAACCTGAGAAACTGCGCTTTCAACTAAAAAATTATGATCCCCATCCATATATTCCTCAGCATTTAAAGCGGTATAAATACGTTGTTCTATTTCTTTGGTAATGGCATTTGTTTTATCAATATCCGTTCCTTGGGGATACTCTATATAAATAATAATTTGATTAGGTGTATTATCAGGAAAAAACTCTACTTTAGTCCTCTGACTAGCGATAGAACCTCCAAACCCTCCAAAAGTAACAAATAATAAAACTACTGTTCCAATACTAACCACATAAGGTCTCCACCCTTTTAAAGCAGAACGTAACAATTTTTCATAAAAACGTTCCCACCGTGTTAGTACTTTTGTTTGAAATAAATTAACCATTTTCCGAAGACCTAATCGATACACCCATAACATAACAGCTGTAACTACCATTATACTTCCTAACGATCTGTAAGTATCTCCAAATATTAAAATTAAAATTCCTATCCCTCCAACAATAGAAGTTATAAAAATAATACGTTTTAAGGGCATATCTTTGTCTTCTGTAGTCATAAATTTAGAAACCAATACCGAGTTAAAGAAAATCGCAACAAATAATGAGGATCCTAAAACAACGGATAATGTTACCGGAAAATAGATCATAAATTCACCCATTATTCCAGGCCACATTCCTAAAGGAATAAAGGCCGCCACGGTTGTTGCTGTTGACACAATAATTGGAAAAGCAATTTCTGCTATTCCTTTTTTTGCAGCTTCTATCCTACTCATTCCCTCCAGATCCATCAAACGATAAACATTTTCTACCACTACAATCCCATTATCAACCAACATTCCAAGCCCCATAATAAGCCCAAATAAAATCATAGTGTTCATTGTGTAACCAAGTTGTTCCAATATCATTAATGACATTAGCATAGACATAGGAATTGCAAACCCCACAAACAATGCATTTTTAAATCCTAAGAAAAACATTAAAACACCTACCACTAAAATAATCCCGAAAATAATGTTGTTTACCAAATCATCTACTTGTCCAATTGTTTTTGATGATTGGTCATTGGTAGTCGTTATTCCAAGGTCAACAGGAAAAATAGTTTTTTTGGCATTAGCAACAATAACTTCAATTTTTTCAGCAGCCGCAACCATATTTTTCCCTGCACGTTTTTTTACATCTAACATCACTGCTCTCTTGCCAAATTCTCTTGCATAACTGGTCCTTTCCTTTTCTTTAAAATAAATCGTTGCAATATCTCTTAAGTAAATCGGATCTCCTCTTTCTGCTTTTACTACGAAACTTTCCAACTCTTTCGGGTTTTCTATTTCTCCTAAAATACTTATTGTTCGTCTTTGCCCACTAGCAATTAGATTTCCTGCAGAAATATTCACATTCCCTCCATTTATAGCATTTCTTATATCATCAAAACTTACTTTAGAAGCCATCATTTTATAAATGTCAACCGCAATTTCTACTTCTTTGTCTTGAACCCCACGAATATCAACTTGTTTAATTTCGTTTAAATCTTCTATCTCATCTTCTAAATATTCCGCAAATTCTTTTAACTTTTCTACTGGATAATCTCCTGAAAGGTTAATGTTAAGAATTGGTATTTGCTCAGACATACTCAGATCAAACACGTTTGGTTCTACTTTTGCACCATTAAAGGTAGGCCAATCTTCACCTGATGTTTCTGTTTCTATTTCATCTTTTACTTTTTGTTTTGCTTGATCTACCGTAATTTTTTCATCAAACTCAACTACTACCATAGAGTAATCTTCCTGAGATGTTGATGTAATTTCTACCACATTACTTATCGCTTTCAACTTGTCTTCAAGCGGTTCAGTTATTAGTTTTTCAATATCCTCAGAAGTGTTCCCAGGATAAATTGAACTAACATATATTTTTGTTTCTTTTATCTCCGGAAAATTCTCTCTTGGCATGCTAAAATAGGCTGAAACACCCATAAATAATATAATAATCATTGCGACATAAATAGTCGTTTTATTATTTATTGCCCACGAGGATAACCCAAACTCTTTATCACCTTTTTTCTTTGCCATTGTTGTTCTATTTTTGAGTTAAAACTTTTACCTCTTGTCCATCTTTAATACTCCGTGCACCTTCTAAAATGATTTCGGCTCCATCTTCAATTCCTTTTATTACTTCTATAAAATCTCCTTCTGTTTTTCCTGTTTCGATAATTACTTTTTGAGCCATTCCTAAATTATTTATTTTATTGGTAATTAAATAAATATATTGTTGCCCTGCAGCATTTTCAGAAATAATACTTTGAGGAATTAGCAACGCTTTTTCATTCGTATAATCATTAATTCTAATTTTTGCGGTCAAATTTGGCTTTATCATTTTATTATCATTAGGCACAGGAACCTCTATTTTAAAAGTCCTATTGGCTGGATTAATATAGTTCCCTACTTGACTAATTTTTGTATGAATGGTTTCTTCCAAAACCGGTAAATTCACTTCTACATTCTTGTTTTTTTCGACATAAGCGATGTGCCGTTCAGGAACATCTGTTTCTATATACATATTGTTAAGGTTTACAATTCGCATCAATTGAGTCATTCCAGGACTAACCATGTTACCTTGTTCTGTAATCACCTCATCAATCGTTCCTGAAAAGGGTGCTTTTACAATGGTTTTTTCAATTTGTTCTTGCATTTGATTTACCATTTTTGTTTGTGCTTCATAGCTTGTTTTTGCTTGAAGATATTGAATTTCACTACCTATTTTTTGTTTCCACAAACGCTCTTGACGCTCATAAGTCGTTTTAGCCAAATCAGCCTGTATTTGTATTTGTGCTAGTTGTGGTGTTAAGCCACCATCATCAATTTTGGCTAACTTTTGCCCTTTACTTACTTGTTCTCCTTCTTTCACATAAACAGTCGTTAGTATTCCAAGATATTCTGGATAAATAACCAACAAGCTCTTTGTGCTAACATTTCCTTGCAATTCTATATAATGATTAAAAACTTCTTCTTTAGTTGTAAATGAAGTGATTAACGCAATTTTCTTATTGCTATCTAATTCTGCTATTTTAGCATCCAATTGCTCTAATTGCTCAGCATAAATCGTTTGTTTACTCACGATTTCATCTCTTTCTGCTCTAATTTCATCTAAATTATTACTTGATATTATTTCCTCAACAGATTTTTTTTCATTCCCTCCACAAGAAAAAATAACAATTGCCATTATTAATATTGATATTACTTTTTTCATAATTTATTTCGTTCTATTTATATTTTGAGAAATAAGAAAGTCCTAATGTCCTATCTCTAATATTTATCATTTTTATTTACTACCGTAAGATTTTTGAAGTTCTGATTTCGCAGTTAATAAATCCAATAACGATTTAATGTAACTCCCTTCAACAGTTAAATACTGATTTTGTGTTTGTGATAATTCTAAACTAGAAGCAACACCTTCCTGGTATTTTTTGACCGTTTTATCGTATATTTTTTTAGCAAGAGCCATATTTTCTTTTTGATTTATATATACTTCGTAATTGGTATCATATCCCGACTTTGCTAATTGTGATTGATAAATTAAATTCTGTTCAACTTCTTTCTGAGTAATTTGAGACTTATTTAATTCTATTTTCGCCTGACTCATTTTTGCTAAACGAGAGCCACTTGTTAAAATGGGTAGCTTTAATGATGCCCCAATTATTGTTGATGGATACCATTTTCCGCCACTAAAAACATCAAAATCATTACTCATATTTTGTTGCTGGTGGTTAAAAAATAAACTTAATGAAGGCATAAAAGAATATTTTTCTTTTCTGAGATTTAGCTTCATCAATTCCATATTTGTTTCAATAAGCGTATAATCGATATGTGCTTTTACATTAAATTCCTTTTGTTCTGGTGCTGGGTTTATCTCTTCAATAAACACAACTAAATTTTCTGTCAGTGTAATTTTAGTAGCAATATCTAACCCCATCTGAAGTTTTAGCAACTTTCTTGCAAATCGTATTTGTCCTTTCGCTACTCCAACAGCCGTTTTTAATTGATTGACAGAAAGCATTAATTGGTCAACACTTTGCTCCTCAGTTAACCCTTCCCCATATAAAGCTTCTGTTTCTTTTAAGATAGATTGAACTGACTCCAATGATTTCGTCAAAACTGCAGTGTTTTCTTCGGCAATCAATACCGTAAAATAGGCCTGGTTAACAGCTTCTTTTAACTCTATTTCTGTTTTTGCTTGATTGTTTATTGATAAATTTTTAAATGTTTTTGCTGCTTGTAACCCAACAATATACGAGCCATCAAAAAGAAGTTGTGTAGCAGTAATAGATGCCGTATTGTTGTAATCCGTACCAAATTGAACTCCAATTAGTTCATCTGCAGGAGCAGAAGGATTAAAAGATGAAGCAGGAATTAAACTGGTTGGTAAATCAATAAAGTTTTGAAGTTTTACTTCGGCAGTTACTTGTGGAAGACCAATTGCTGTAGTTTCCCAAACTTTCTTTTTAGCAATGTCGATATCAAAAAGTGCCTTCTTATTTTTATAATTATGCTGCAAAGCGTACTCCTGAGCTTGTTTTAAGCTAAAACTTGAAACTTCATCATTTTTTTCTTGAGAAAACAAAAAGTTTGAAACGAAAAACAGCCCTATTATTAAAATATTCTTTATCATAATTAATCAATAAGTAAATGGTTGTTTTCTTCTTTTTTTAAGGTTTTCTTCAATAAAGAAATTCCTTTTTCATTAGCAATTCCTTTTATATGATAACGAATTATTTCTATATGAAGCCTATCTATACTTGTTGTTTTGCTTATCGGGTTTTCTGGATTTAACATATTATCTACCATTCCCATATAAATATTTGCGATAATTAAAGGGTTTATATTCCCTCTGTAATATCCTTCTTTTATTCCTCTTTTTAAATTTTCGAGCATCACTTCATAAATAAAATTCTTTTTATGGTCTTCCATTATTTTCCATGCTTGGGGGTGATATTTTTGAAGATCAAAAATAACTGAAGGGTGTATTTCTCCTAATTTAGAACTAACACATCGTGTTATTCCTATTAATTCATCTATTGCTGTTCCACTATCTTCTATAACGCAACACATCATAGCTCTCTCTCCCTCAACCATTAACCTCATTCCTTTTTTTACTAGGTCCTTTTTATCAGAGACAAATTGATAAAGTGTTTTCTTAGATATTCCTAAATTTCTAGCAATATCATCCATTGTTAAACTTTTAATCCCATACTTCATAAATAATTCCAATGAAGTCATTAATAATTCTATTTCTTTCTGTTGTCGGTTTTCCATTAAACAAAATTTAAGAATGCAAACATAAGAAACATTTTTACAACAGGAAACATTTTTTGTATATTTCGTTTCCACTCGAAATAAAAGAAAACCCAGCACTTAACAATACTGGGCCATTTTTATGCTAAACTTCCCTCTAAAGTAGGGAGTTTAATAAGAGTTACAACTTCTTTAAAATGATTTAATTCTTCACGAAATTTTGCTTTAATAACTTCTGATTCTTCTTTCATTTCATCAAGTAAATTTTCATAATATTCAATTCCAGAAGTAAGGTTAGCTTTAAATCCTTCAAAGTATTTTACTTTTTTAGCATTTAACGTTTGTATAGACTCATCAATCTCTTTATTCAAATAATCAATATACATTCCTAATTCTTTAATGAACATATGAGGTCTGTACGTATCATTTAACAAACTTACTTTCCCATAAATATGATCTACCATTTCTTGTAAAGTAGATTTTTTAGAAAAATAAGCCATATTTGGTCCTGGACAAAGGGAAATGCCCTCTCCATCTGATTTTTTTACTAAATCATTTTCTGTATAAGCTGTCATAACTAGACCTGAACATATACACGATTTTACCGTAATTTTATCGTAAGCTTTTTGGTATTCTTCTACAGGAAGGTTTTTAGCATCTAATTCTATAATTTTTAGTTTTTGATATT
>JAJCYN010000023.1 GCA_029262915.1 Flavobacteriales bacterium | reverse complement strand
ATTCTTCTTGAGGAGGTAATATTGCTTTTTGTATTCTTTTGGCATAATTAATACTATCTGTTATTTCATGGTTTTTTTCTTCAATGACTTTATTTTTATCTTCCAAGTCAAGGTTATTTTTCTTTTTTTGTTGGTATCCTCTCAATACTACTACAACTGCAAAAGTCATCAATCCAAACCCAATAACACCGGCAAAAGTGTAGGTTTTTTGTTGTTTTATATCTTGATTGTATTTTAAATCTTTAATCTTTTGTGCTTCAATTGTAACTAAACTGTCAGCTAATGCTTGTTTTTCGAATTGATATTGAATATCATGTTTTATGGCTGCTTTTTTTGTTTCCATGTTACTTACACTATCGCTCATCTCAACAAAAAGCTTGTACATTTTCAATTCGTTCACAGGATCTTTTTCTTGACTATAGATATGACTAAGGGTTAATGCTGCATTTCTTAAAAGCTCTGGAAAATTAAGCTCTTTAGCTATTTTAAAGCTTTCTAAAGTATATTTCTTAGCTTCTTGAATTTTTCCCTGAACCAGTTTAACATTCCCAATACTCCCTAAGGAATGTCCTTGTCCAATTACATCTCCTATTTCTTCTCTTATCTTTAAACTTGACGTATAATAATCGTAAGCTTTATTCAATTCTCCTTTACTTTCATATAACGCTCCAATATTATTTGCAGCTTCGGCTTCTCCTTTCTTATGCCCTAATTTTCTTTGAATATTTAAACTTTTCTGATAGTAAGTTAGAGCTTCAGGTTTAGTGTCATCTGATTTAGCATAGATTTGACCAATATTATTATAAGATCCTGCAATCCCTTCCTCAAAACCAATTTCATCGAATAGCTTTAAACATTTAAGGTAATATTCTAGTGCTGTTTTATAGTCTCCCTGCATTTTATAAATATACCCTACATTATTATAGGTGGTTGCCAAAAATTGCTTATTTCCGGATCCTTCAAGTATCTTTATACTTCTACTATAATATTCTAAAGAATTTCCGACTTGCCCTTTATCACTGTATATGTATCCAATGTTATTTAAGGCAATAGCTATTCCTTCCTGATCGCCTATTTGCTCTACAAAATTTAAACTTTGTAAATAATATCTTAAGGCTTCTTCAGTATCTCCTCTATCATCATAAATAGAACCAATATTATTTAAACAAGTGGCTAAACCATCCTTATCATGGATTGTTTGGTACAAATTAAAACTGAATTGATAAAATTCAATTGCTTTTTCATAATCTCCTAAGTTGTATGAGATATAGCCTTTATTGTTTATTGTTGAGGCTAAAACCTTTTTTATGAAAATTTCCTCTGCTTTTGATAATGAAGGATTTGTTAATTTTTCTTGAGCCTCTTCAAATAGTAATTGATTATACTTTGTCCAAACATTATCATCATAACATTCTTCTGAAATTTTACTTATAAAAGCCAGTTTTATTGTGTCCTGAGTTGCCTTATGATATAATGGGATGATAGAATCAATAACAGCTCTATCCGATGCTGAGAGTGAATCTAAAATTAAAGAATCTATTAAATAATATTTTTTGTCAGCAAAGTTTTGACTAAAAGATATGTTAAAGCAATTGAATGCTAAAAACATAAAAAGTATTATTTTAATGTTACACTTTTTCAATTTATCTTTTCTTGTATGATGTACGTGGGTCTATTTTTAACGCTTTCAAATGTTCTACCAACATAAAGCCCGACCATACCTAATACAGAAATAATTGCTCCTGAAAAAAAACTTATTAATAATGCTAAACTTGCCCACCCTTCAGCTTTTACATCACTAATAATCCATAAAGTAATCATAACAAAAGCCGCACATATTGATAAAAATGATAAAAAAACACCTAGTTTAACGGCTAAACGTAAAGGTTTATCTGAAAAGGTTAAGATCGTATCTAAGCCAAGTTTAAGTCGTTTTTTAAATGAATAAGACGATTTTCCATCTTTACGCTCAGCATGTTCAATCTCTACTTTAGTATAATTAAACCCTATCATTTGGTGCAACATCGGGTAATACCTGTTATGATCTTTTAAGCTAGCCATAGCGTCAACTGCTTTTCTATGGTAAACAACAAAATTGGCTACAGTTCTATCTTGTTTGGTTTCTGTTAAATAACCTAATGTTGAATAAAATGCTCTAGATAGAAATTTTTTAAAGAAATCGTCTTGCCTATTTTTTCTGCTAGCAACAACTATTTCATAACCTTCTTTCGCTTTATTAAGGAGCTTCCCTATTTCCTCAGGTTGGTCTTGTAAGTCGCAATCCATTGTAATTACGTATTCACCTCTACTCGCATCTAATCCTGCTTGTATTGCATGTTGCTGTCCATAATTTCTACTTAATTTAATTCCTTTTAGCTTTGGATATTTATTGCAATTTTCTTGGATTTTACCCCATGAATTATCAGGACTAGCATCTTCAACCAAAATTATTTCATAATTAGCAGTTATTTGTTTCATTACGCTATCAATGCGTAAAACTAACTCGTCTATTAAGTTTTCTGCTTTATATACGGGGCTAATAATCGAAATATTTATGTCAAAGTCCATCTCTTATTTTCTCTTCTTACAATAAAGTGTTTGATGATGTCCTAAATTTAAAGGTTTTGAAATAATAAACATTGCCGCAACCATTAATTTATATATTCCCATTATAAGTGAGTTACCTTTAGGAATATCAACTGCCTTCAGTTTATAATTATGATTTTTGATTTTAACAACGTCCACCCCTTCCATCTCTAAAAGTGTTTTTAGAGACTTGTTAGTGTAGTGCTGTAAATGATGATGATCATAAAGTCTATCATGTGAAGTAGGAAAACCTAAGTTATTTAAAAATCGGGCAACCCTATATATCAGACTTCCATTGTTGATCGTATTTACTACAATTACGCCTGCTGGTGCAAGAGATTCAACCATCTTTTTAATAAAAACATGGGGGTCTATTACATGCTCAATCACCATAAAACTAGTAATAATATTATAGCCTTCTTCAAACTCCATCTCCAAAAAATCTCCCGATTCGAACTTAATTCCAGGATGACTATTCTCAATAATGTCAATTCCACTCAACTCAGGTTCTAGGCTTTTATATTTCTGTAAAAGATGTTTAAGAAATGCCCCCTGTCCACAACCGACATCTGCTAATTTTACTTTCTTATCCCCTAAAAATTGTGTCGATGTGTCAAAAACAGTTTCAAAAAGTTCATAATCCGGATTTGCGAACCAATTTTTATGTGCCTTTAAATAGTAATCCTCTTCATATTTTTCTTCTTCTTTCCTATCGATAACCGTAAAGGTGTGCCTACACGTTCTACACAAGTGAAGCGACATCTTTTTATTTTTTAAATGGGTGTCAACACCATAACATACTGGACATTTTTTGTTCATATTATTTTAATTGCTTTTACGTAATATTGAGCTCCAATCGGACACCAAGTTAATATTTTTTCTAATCCGAGAAAAAAATTAAATAATTTATGTCTTGGAAAAAATAGTGTATAATTAAGTTTTTCTACTTTTAATCCACTATTGCTAGTTATTTTTTTGTTATAAGAAGGTTTTAGTAAGACAGCATCTTTATCATATTCACACTCATTTACTGCTTTTTTAGTTAAGGGATTATTAGGGTTATGTTCAAAATTATAAAACCTTCCTTCTTTTTTTAACACCTTGCATATCTCCTTTAAAACTCCTTTATGTAATTTATGTTCAATGTGGTGAAACACCATTGAAGTAAAGACAATATCAAATTCTTCTTCTTTGAATGGTAGTTTTATCCCATCAAACTTATTAAAAATAGTGTTAGTAATGTTTCTCTTTTGGGCAATGGTAATACTTTTTTCTGACACATCTACCCCAAAAACAGCAGCATTGGGAAAGTGTTTTCTAATAAAGAAAGCACTACTTCCATCTCCACAACCAAAATCCAATATTCGAAGCTCTTCTTTTGGTTTTTCAAACTTTAAAAGCTCTACAATCTTATACTCACTAAAATAATCTCGATTAGCACCACTACTTTTTACAACTTGATTGCACATTTCGCAATAATCTTCAGCAAACTCATCAAAATTATCAAATTGCCTATCCTTACTCATCTCCACTTTTATCTTTTAATTCTTGTAATAATCTACTTTGATTTAAAATCTCTTCATACTTAAGCTCAACTTCTTTTTCTAAGGTACATCGTTTAAATTCATTTAATATATTTACGAAATGATTTTCTGCATCTACCTCATAATTAAAAACTTCTGACTGTTGTTCTAAAGTGATCGTTGGTTTAAAATCAGAGCTAGGTGTAAATGCCCTTTGCACTATTATTTTGCCTTTACTCCCCCAAATTTCATAATTACATTGGTAAAAATTATCAAATCCAAAAGCTATTTCAGCAAACAACCCTTCTTCTGATTTCAAATAAGCTCCTCCAAACAAATCTACCTCATTATTCAGATTATTTAAAGTAGCTGCTTCAACCCATAGATCATTACCTAAAAACAATTGACTTGCCCTAACTGTATATGCAGCAGCATCTAATAATGCGCCACCACCTAATGTTGCATTGTATCTGAAGTTATCCGAATCTAATGGAGGAAAACCAAAAGAACTCCTAAAGCACCTTACCTCTCCTATTTCTCCTTTATCAATTAAATCTTTTACAAATTGATGTTGATGGTGATACAAGAACATAAAATTTTCCATAATCAATAAGCCTTTCTGACGAGCCAAATCAACCATTAGGTGTGCTGAATCATAATTCATTGCCAATGATTTTTCAATCAAAATATGTTTGTCTGCTTCTAATGCTTTTATTA
>JAJCYN010000022.1 GCA_029262915.1 Flavobacteriales bacterium | reverse complement strand
TTATGGGATTAGGTGTTGCTGGTTTAGCTGTTTTAGGTTTAACTGCTTTCTTTATCCTATTCTTTAATATGTATATGGGTGGTGTTTGGACAAACACTACTGATATGACTATCGTATTAGAAACATTGGCTGGATTCTCTTTAGGAGCTGAATCAATTGCATTATTTGCTAGAGTTGGTGGTGGTATTTATACCAAGGCTGCCGATGTTGGTGCTGATTTAGTTGGTAAAGTAGAAGCAGGTATACCTGAAGATGATCCACGTAACCCAGCAACTATTGCTGATAACGTTGGTGATAATGTTGGTGACGTTGCAGGTATGGGAGCAGATTTATTCGGTTCTTATGTTGCAACAGTATTAGCAGCTATGGTATTAGGTAACTATGTTATTGAAGATATGGGTGGTGATATCGTAAAAGAAGGATTTGGCGGAATTGGACCTATCTTATTGCCAATGGCAATTGCTGGTGTAGGTATCATTATATCTATTATTGGTACTTTTTTAGTAAAAATTAGTTCTAATGATGCAAAAGAAGATCAAGTACAAAAAGCATTAAACATTGGAAACTGGACCTCTATTATATTAGTAGCCGGTGCTTGTTTTGGATTAGTAACATGGATGTTACCAGAAGAAATGACCATGAGCTTCTTTGGTGAAGATGATAAAATGATCTCTTCAATGCGTGTATTCTATGCAACATTAGTTGGATTAGTGGTTGGTGCTGGAATTTCATCATTTACTGAGTACTATACAGGTTTGGGTAAAAAACCTATTTTAAAGATTGTACAACAATCAAGTACTGGAGCAGGAACTAATATTATTGCAGGTTTAGCTACCGGAATGATTTCGACTTTCTCTTCAGTATTATTATTTGCTGCTGCAATATGGGCATCTTATGCTTTTGCTGGATTTTATGGTGTTGCTTTAGCAGCTTCTGCAATGATGGCAACAACAGCTATGCAATTAGCAATTGATGCTTTCGGACCAATTTCTGATAATGCAGGTGGTATTGCAGAAATGAGCGAGCAAGAGCCTATCGTTAGAGAAAGAACAGATATATTAGATTCAGTTGGTAATACGACTGCTGCAACAGGTAAAGGTTTTGCTATTGCTTCTGCAGCTTTAACTTCTTTAGCTTTATTTGCTGCTTATGTAACATTTACAGGAATTGAAGGAATTAATATTTTTAAAGCTCCAGTATTAGCAATGTTATTTGTTGGAGGTATGATTCCTGTTGTATTCTCAGCATTAGCAATGAATGCTGTTGGTAAAGCAGCTATGGAAATGGTTTACGAAGTTAGACGTCAGTTTAAGGAAATTCCAGGTATTATGGAAGGAACTGGAAAGCCAGAGTATGACAAATGTGTTGCTATATCTACTGAAGCATCTTTAAAGCAAATGTTATTACCAGGAATCTTAACGATAGGTTTCCCTATTGCTATAGTTATTTTAGGTATGCTTATTTACCCAGAAGATAACAAACTAGTTGCTGAAATGTTGGGTGGTTATATGGCTGGTGTTACTGTTAGTGGTGTTTTATGGGCTATTTTCCAAAACAATGCTGGTGGTGCTTGGGATAATGCAAAAAAATCTTTTGAAGCTGGTGTAGAAATTAATGGAGAAATGACTTATAAAGGTTCTGAAGCTCATAAAGCTGCTGTTACTGGTGATACAGTTGGAGATCCTTTTAAAGATACCTCTGGACCATCTATGAACATCTTAATTAAATTAACTTGTTTAATAGGGTTAGTTATTGCTCCTATATTAGGAGATCATGCAACTGGAGTTCATGCTGAAGAAGTTGAAACTGTTATAGAAGAAGTAATAACTGAAGAAACTACAGTAACTATTAATGACATTTCTGAATTAAATGGTATATGGTTACTAGATGGAGCTCATTCTTATGTGGATTTTTCTCTTCGTCATTTATTGGCAACATCTAAAGGTAATTTTAAAACAGTATCAGGAAATGTAGTATTTGGAGATGAATCAGCTATGGAAATTGTTATTGATGCGACTTCTATTAACACTAATAATGAAGATCGAGATAAAGAATTAAGAGAAACAGAAGGCTTTTTTGAAGTAGCTAAATATCCTACAATAACTTTTGTGTCTAATAATATGACTAAAACAGAAATTGGTTATACAGCAAAAGGGAACTTAACAATAAGGGATATTACCAAAGAAGTTGAAATTCCTTTTACTTATATGGGTAAAACAGATACCCCTTGGGGATTCCCTTCGGCAGCATTTACGGGAGAAACGATTATAAATAAGAATGAATATGGTTTAACCGGTGGCGGAGCAATGTTAGGTGAAGATGTAAAAATAGAGTTCTCAGTAGAACTCAACCCTAAGCCTACAGAAGAAAATACAGGCGAATAATATAAAAAAGCCTATTGTTAATAAAATGTTATTTTTTATTATAAATAGGTTAACTATTTTTATTTTATTTGCTTTGAAAATTAGAATTGATAGCGACTGTAGTTATTAACATACATGTTCATAAGTTTTAACAATTGTTAATAAAGTTGAAAAAAACTTGTGAGTTTAAAAAAAAATGTATTAGCTTTGTCGCGAACTAAGAATTTTATAAATATAATTAAAAACTAAAGTTTAACTAAAACAATTTGTAATGAAGAAAAAAGTATTATTTGTAGCTTCTTTATTTTTAGCTACTGCAACATTTGCACAGGACGGATTAACGTCAAAAAAAGGAGAAGCATTTTTACCAGAAGCTGGTGATTGGGCACTTGGATTTGATGGAACTCCATTTTTAAATTATGCTGGTAACTGGTTTAGTGGTTACACAGGTCAAAACTCTGTTAATGCTACATGGGTAGGTAACACTCCATCAGCAACTATCGTAGGTAAATATTTTAAAGATGAATCTACAGCTTACAGAGCGAAAGTAAGAATCGGATTTGGTAGTACTACTACTAATAATATTCATGATACATCTACTACAACTTTAACAGGTGAAATAGAAGATGAAATGTCAACATCTTCATTTAACTTAACGTTAGGTGGTGGTATTGAGAAGAGAAAAGGAAACACTAGAATCCAAGGATTTTATGGTGGTGAAATCTTAATCTCTTTTGGATCAAGTAGTTCAGAGTTCACTTATGCTGATGCTGGTTCTGGTACATTTGCTGGTGCTAACGTTCACACTGCAACATGGACAGATAATTTTGCTACAGGTACTACTACTACAAGTAATGGTGAAAGAAATTTAGAAATCACTAATGGTTCTACTTTTCAATTAGCATTAAGAGGTTTTATCGGTGTAGAATGGTTCTTAGCTCCTAAAGTGTCTGTTGCTGCAGAATACGGATGGGGATTAGCAATGAGTTCTACTGGTGAAGGTGAAAGAGATACTGAAGAGTATACTGTTTCAACTGGTGCTACTGATTTAAGTACAGTTCAAAGAAAACATACTACAGGAAGTAGTAGTGCTTTTGGAATTGATACTGATAACAACGGTGGTGTAATTACTATTATGTTCCACTTCTAAGAAATATTTCTTAAGAAGTTAAACTATAAATTTAAAGCCTTCCGTCTGTGACGGAAGGCTTTTTTTATGCTCAAGTATTTCTTATCCGTTATTGAAACTTAACAAGAACCTGTTGGTTCCATTTTGTCATTCTAAATAATAAAAAATTGTAGTGATGAGTCTATTTTTTTTTAATTTCCTCTTCTTTAATAGACAAATAGATCTCTTGTAAGTAAGATTCAAAACAATTAAGATTATAATGTCGAGTTGGTTAACCTTTATAAATTCAATTATCAGTCGTTCTGAATGACCATTGCCCTTAACTTTTAACATTTACAGTTTGTAAGCAAAAACTTGCTTGTAAAATATTGTTCAGAATAACAATAAAACGAAACAAAAAAAGCACCTCAATTAAGGTGCTCATATTAGTTAAATAAATGAATAGTTTTACTTAGCTTCAAACAAACCATGAAGTTCTGCATCAATAGCTTGTATAATTTCACCTAAATCTTCAGCATTTTCAGAGAAATTATTAGAATCCACATCAACAATCAATAATTTACCTTGGTCATAAGTAGATATCCAAGCCTCATAACGCTCATTTAAACGCTTTAAGTAATCTAAACGAATACTTTCTTCATAATCTCTTCCACGCTTCTGTATTTGATTTACTAATGTAGGAACAGAAGCTCTTAAATAAATCAAGACATCTGGAGGACGAATAAAAGTTTCCTGAAGTTTAAATAAAGAAAAATAGGTCTCAAAATCTCGAGTAGTCATTAAACCCATAGAATGTAAATTAGGGGCAAAAATATAGGCATCTTCGTATAAGGTTCTATCCTGAATTACATCTTTCTTATCCTCTCTAATTTCTTGTATTTTACTAATTCTACTAGTCATATAGTAAATCTGAAGATTAAATGACCAACGTTGCATATCATTGTAAAAATCATTCAGATAAGGATTTTCATCTACATCTTCGAAATGAGCATCCCAATTATAATGCTTAGATAATAACGTTGCTAATGTTGTCTTTCCAGACCCTATATTTCCTGCTACTGCGATTAACATATTCTCGTTTTAAAAAGAACTTAAAA
>JAJCYN010000021.1 GCA_029262915.1 Flavobacteriales bacterium | reverse complement strand
CTTTATCAAAAGCGCCATTGATGACTAAAAATCATCCGATGTATGATGAAAGTATTCATTTGCACCATTAATTAAATTAATAATAAAAGAAAGTCTTTAAATTATGATGACTATAATAGTAGTAGTAGCAATAATATTATTAGTGATTACAGGATCACAGTTGCTTAAGATAGCAGAACTCAGATCACAAAGTAGGGGTGAATTGATTTACGAAGTATCTGAAAAAGAAGGTAAACAACAAGCACTTATGTTGTTTATTGGTTTTTTTGTTTTTATGGGATTTTTTGCATGGCAAATGTATTTTTGGTACGGTTTAAGGTTACCCGTATCTGCTTCTGAGCATGGAGACGCAATTGATTTTTTATCTAATCTAACTTTTTTAATTATTACTCCAGTATTCATAATAACACATGGTATATTGCTATGGTTTTGTTATAAATATGCGTATAGTTCTGGTAGAAAAGCAGTGTTCTTTTCTCATAGTAATAAGCTCGAATTAATTTGGACAACAGTTCCATCAATTGCCTTAACCGTATTGATTCTTATTGGATTAAATACTTGGAATAATACAATGGATCCAGTACCTGCCGAAACGGAACATGTGTTAATAGAAGTTACTAGTCAGCAATTTACTTGGACTGCCAGATATGCTGGTGCTGATAAAAAATTAGGACGTTCTCATGTTACATTAATTGAAGGAGTTAATGCTACAGGTGTTGACAAGGAAGATGAAAATTCAAATGATGATAAATTAGTTAAAGGAGAGTTTCATTTACCAGTAGGTGTACCAGTTCAATTTGTTTTTCGTTCAATAGATGTAATACACAGTGCTTATATGCCTCATTTTAGAGCACAAATGAATTGTGTTCCTGGATTAAAAACACAGTTTAATTTTGTTCCTAAGATTACTACTGAAGAGATGAAAAAAATCACAAATAATGAAGATTTCAATTACATATTATTGTGTAATAAAATTTGTGGAGCAGCACATTACAATATGCAAATGGATATTATAGTTGAAAGCCAAGAAGATTACGATACTTGGTTGGCAGAACAAAATACGTTTGCTGAATAAGATTTAAAATTTAAGAACATTACTTAATTTATATAAGAATGAGCACACATCATCATAAAGAAGATTTTTTATTTAAGTACGTATTCAGTACTGATCATAAAATGATTTCTAAACAGTTTTTAGTAACTGGATTTTTAATGGGATTTTTAGGGTTAGTAATGTCCACTTTGTTTAGATTACAATTGGGTTGGCCTGGAGAAAGCTTTGAGGTGGTAGATATGTTTATGGGAAGTTGGGCAGAAAATGGTGTTATGGCTCCAGATAAGTATTTAGCTTTGGTAACAATGCACGGTACTATAATGGTATTTTTCTTATTAACAGCTGGGTTGTCGGGAACATTTAGTAACCTACTTATTCCACTTCAAATTGGAGCAAGATATATGGCTTCAGGTTTCCTAAATATGTTATCGTATTGGTTTTTCTTTGTGTCTTCAGTTATAATGCTTATTTCGTTATTTGTTGAAGGAGGAGCCGCTTCTGCTGGATGGACTATTTATCCACCATTGAGTGCATTGCCTCAGGCAATCCCAGGTTCAGGGACAGGTATGACGTTATGGTTGGTTGCAATGGCAGTATTTATTGTTTCTTCATTATTAGGGAGTTTAAATTATATTGTTACCATATTTAACCTCAGAACGCAAGGGATGACAATGACAAGATTGCCTTTAACAATATGGGCATTTCTTTTTACAGCCATTATTGGTGTACTTTCATTTCCTGTCTTATTATCATGTGCTTTATTGTTAATCTTTGATAGAAGTTTTGGAACTAGTTTTTATCTTTCAGATATTTATATTGGAGGACAAGTGTTAGAACATTCTGGTGGTAGCCCAATTTTATTTGAGCACTTATTCTGGTTCTTAGGCCACCCTGAGGTATATATTGTATTATTGCCTGCGTTAGGAATTACATCTGAAATTATTTCTACAATGACTAGAAAACCAATATTTGGTTATCGAGCAATGATTGGTTCTATGATGGCTATTGGTTTCCTTTCATTTATAGTATGGGGTCATCATATGTTCATTACAGGGATGAACCCATTTTTAGGATCTGTATTTACATTTACAACTTTATTAATTGCAATTCCATCAGCAGTAAAAGTATTCAATTACCTTACTACTTTATGGAAAGGAAATATCAAATTTTCACCAGCAACCCTTTTTAGTATAGGATTGGTATCAACATTTATTTCTGGGGGTGTTACAGGCCTAGTATTGGGTGATTCTGCATTAGATATTAATGTTCACGACACCTATTTTGTAGTTGGTCATTTTCATATTGTGATGGGATTGTCTGCTATCTTTGGGATGTTTGCTGGGGTTTATCACTGGTTCCCAAAACTATTTGGACGAATGATGAATAATAAATTAGGAAACGTACATTTTTGGTTAACAATAATTTGTGCCTATGGTATTTTCTTCCCCATGCACTTTTTAGGATTTGCTGGTGTACCAAGAAGGTACTATACGAACTCTGAATTTCCTATGTTTGATAACATGTTTGACATTAATGAGTTCATTAGTATGTTCGCTATATTGGCATTTTTTGCACAGTTAATATTCTTCTTTAATTTTGTTTACAGTGCTTTTAGAGGACCTAGAGCACCGCAAAACCCATGGAAAGGAAATACGCTCGAATGGACTGCTCCAGTTGAGCATTTTCACGGAAACTGGTATGGGGAAATTCCTCATGTTTACAGATGGCCTTATGATTACAG
>JAJCYN010000020.1 GCA_029262915.1 Flavobacteriales bacterium | reverse complement strand
TTTCTGATGTAAGTAATATTAATTTTTTGGATAACAATACAGGATGGGCTTTTGCCGATTCTACGATTGGACCACTTTTTCGAAAAGGAATTATTTTAAAAACTACCAATCAAGGCACTTCTTGGACTCCACAAAATATGGGAACAGATAGTATTAAAATTTTATCTAGTCATATTTTTTCTTCAACAAGCGTTATTGCTGTAGGTAAATTCCAAACTACAGGTAATGGGGCTTCGATAATGACAACTAATGGGGGAACAACATGGGTAAGGGATACCACAAGTTTCCCTGAACGATTATTTGATGTTGATTTTTCAAGCCCAAATGTGGGATGGGTAGTTGGTAGAAATGGATATATTGGTATGACTAATAATGGTGCTACGAGTTGGAATACATTAACAACGGGGACAGGTGAGGATTTATTTTCCATTGCTTTTGTAGATGCTAATAATGGCTGGGCTGTTGGAGCGGATCCAGGAACGGGAGGAACTATTTTACACACAACTGATGGAGGTGTTAGCTGGACTTCTCAAACTACTACATCTTCAGGTGATTTATTTTCTATTTATGCTTTTAGTTCAACTAGTGCTATTGCTGTTGGTGCCGGAGGGATTGTTATTACTACAACAGATGGTGGAACAACATGGGTAACTCAAACTAGTGGTACAGGTTTAGATTTAGCTGATGTGGATTTTATTGATGCCAATAATGGTAGGGCTGTTGGTTTGACAGGAACGATTATAAGGACTATTGATGGTGGTGTAAATTGGATTTCAGAGGTTAGCAACACGGTCAACAACATTAGTTCTATTGATATGAGATCATCTGTATTAGGTTGGTACGTTGGAAGACAAGGAGATATTTATAAGTTTGATTTTGGGGTTGGAGTAGATGAATTAGATAATTCAGCAATTTCTGTGTCAGTTTATCCAAATCCATTTTCAGATAAAGTAACTTTTAAGTTGAATAGGGGAACGAATAGTTTTATAGTAGATGTATTTAATGTTGTTGGAGAAAAAATTAAAACACTAAATGCTATTAACACAAATAAAGTTGTTTTTGAAAATAAAAATTTAGTTAAAGGAATTTATTTTTATAGTGTTTATACTAACAATGAAAGGCTCGATTCGGGTAAAATAATAATAGAATAATAGTCATAAAAGCAAGCAAAAATTGAACTCAACGACAACAAATACAATTATTTTGTTGCGATTAATAAGGAATTAATTATTTGAACATAAATTAAAATTTAAGATTATGAAAACAAAATTAATTATTAGCAACATCATTTTTTTGCTTTGCTTTAATGCTGTAAACGCACAAGGATTAAAGTTTGGTGGAAAAATAACCATAGGATTTGGAGGAATGGATAATGGAGGGACTTTACAAGAGTATTACGATTTTAAAGTTTTTAAAGATGAAGATGTAACTGCTCTAGATTTTTCCTATAACAGTGGTACATCGATTAATCTTGGCGGAATTGTAGGCTATGAATTTAACGAAATGCTATCTCTAAACTCTGGATTAGAATTTCAGAAATTAAGTAATGAAATAGATATTCATCAAATAAAAATAACGGATAAAACAGATGGATCTTTTCGTGAAAATAATTCGACAACAAAAATCTCTATAACTTCCTTAATTATACCTTTTACATTTAAAGCTAGGTTTGGTGAAAACACCTTAAAACCTTTTGTTGAAGGTGGTTTTTCATTTGAATTACGAATGAGTAAAACCTTGGAATCACAAGAGGATCGCGTAGAGTGGGATGGAACGGATCAAGAGTTTAAAAATACAAGATTCGTATTGGCCGATAAAGATTTAGGTGGACTTAATGGGTCTACTTTAAATTATATAATTGGTGGTGGAGTTGATTATGAAGTGAGTGAAGAAATAACGCTTGTTTTTGGATTAAGATACTCCGCTAATATTGGCTCAAGTGAATTATGGACTAAGAATTTAAATTCCAACTCTGTAGATGTTGGTGATAACAATAGAATTTTTGATTCTTCAGATCAAGCAACATTGAGGTCAGACGGGTTTATTATAGACGATTGGAAAAGCTCCTTATTCTCAATTAGTATTGGAATTATGTTTTAAGTTTTATATAAATGTTAGGTTGAAAAAGCAGGTATTTTAATACCTGCTTTTCTTATAATTTAAAAATCTAATTTTTTAATCCTAACATTTTTTTCAAACGGGGATGTTCCTCGGTTGATTTAATTTCGTTAAGAATTTCAGTAAGTAATTTTTTCACTCCATTATCATTATCTATTGAATTACGTAATTCTAATTCTTTATCAGAACCAGCATCTAATTCTTTTAATTCTTTTTCTGCTACATGAATTCTGTTATTGTACATTTCCTCTAAATCAAGTAAGGTGTTGATTCCTGTCATTCTCATCCACCAGGCTTTCTCATTTTTAGCGACATCTTTTATGATAGGAGTAGCTTCTTTTATCGTTTTATTGTTTTGTTTTTTTAGGTATTTTCCATAGTTCATCATGAAGCTGTATTTTCCAAAACCATCTAGTTCATCTGCAGTTTTAATAAAAAATGGATGTTGATCTGCATCACCATGTTTTGCATAAATCCCACATACAGCATTTTTAATCCTTGAATTTTCTTCATTCTCTAAACTCTTGGCAAATTTCATGGCATCTTCATAGCTAACATCGGATAAACTAGCTAACGATTTTCCAATGACATAATAAGATTCTTCTGAAACACCATTTATTAAGACAGCCTTAACTAATTCATCTTCTTTAAAATAGTTAGCCAAAGCGGAGAGAGCATCTCCTCTAACTTTAGAATCGCTATCATTTTTAGATAAATCCAATAGCTTTGCTTTAACTTCCTCTTTATTGCCTTTTGCTGCCTTTTTGATTCCTCTAATGGCTGTTCTTCTTAAATAAGGGTATTTGTCACTTAACGCATGCGTCATTGCTTGCAGTGCAATATCATCATCAGATTTAGATACTTTTTTGATGGCTTCAAAACGATCTAAGTACTTTGGAGCATTGTGGTACATAAACGCCCATTCTTTTAATGACTTACGGTTATCAACTTTTTCGCATAGCAATATTTTGTCTGCATCAAAGTTTACTAAATCTGGTTTAGATGAAACTTCAAATGTAAAAGTGTTCATTACTTTATCAGCAACAACCTCTTTAGTGATTACTTTTCCATCAACATAAATGTCTATTTTAAAAGGCAGTTTATATACTGGTACTTCTTTAAAATCTTGCATTTGTTCTACTGTAACAGTTTGTGTTTTTAGCGAATCGTTGTATTCATAATTAATATCTAAAACAGGGTGACCTTTTGCGTAAAACCATTGGTTAAAGAACCAATTTAGATCTTCTCCGGTAATTTTTTCACAGGC
>JAJCYN010000019.1 GCA_029262915.1 Flavobacteriales bacterium | reverse complement strand
TAGATGATGAACGACTTGCTAGGGAAAATTTACGTTTGTTATTAAATGAGTTCTGCCCAGAGGTTGAGGTGGTTGGCACAGGTGAAAATGTTGAGGAAGCAAGACAACTTATTCAAGAAAAAACCCCAGAGGCTATTTTTTTAGACATTAGAATGCCAAGTGGAGAGGAAGGACTGGAGTTGTTGGAAGATGTCAAGACCAATAACTTTCAAATTGTTTTTGTTACTGCATTTAAAGATTATGCGATTAAAGCATTTAACATTAATTCCATTCATTATATCCTAAAACCCATTGACATTGATGATTTAAAAGATGCTGTTGCCAAACTATTGAATTACAAAAAGCTTTTTTCTCAAGATTCATCAAATCTTGAAACCTATATAGCGTCCATTAAGAACTTTTCAGAAAGTATTCATTATCAAAATGAGTCTAATAAAATAACGATTTCTCATACTAAAGGGATTAAAATTATTGAAGATAATTCTATTCTTTATTTAGAGGGAGACGGAAATTGCACGAATATTCATTTTGTTGATGGAACTTCCTTTTTCGATACACGAACTCTAAAGATATATGAAGAAATCCTGAATGAAAATAGGTTTTATCGTATTCATAAAAAATACATCATCAATTTAACTCACCTTACTGATTACCTTCACGAAGATGGTTATTTTGCAATGATGCAAGCAGGCGTGAAATTGCCCGTTGCTCGTGCAAGAATAACCGAATTCATTAAAACAATTAAAGCTTTATAAGAGTTTAATTTCTTATAACTACCATTTAATTTCTAATAGCTACCGGTAGATAGTTTGAACCTAATAATTCAAGATATATTGTATAGCTTTAGAAAGCATTAAAACCTTTATTATGGCTATTACTACTATTATCATTGATGATGAGCGAAATGCTCGTGAAAATTTAAAATTAATTCTTGGGGATTTTTGCCCTGAGATAAATGTTGTTGCAGAAGCTGGTTCTGCTGAAGAAGCGAGAGCATTAATTACCAAACATAAGCCCAACTTATTGTTTTTAGACATTAATATGCCTAACGAGGATGGTTTTGAATTGTTAGATTCTATTGAGGACAAAAATTTTTCTGTGATATTTATTACTGCTCATAATCAATTTGCACTAAAAGCGCTAAAAGCAGGAGCAATTGATTATATAGAAAAACCTATTGATATTGAAGATTTGCAAACTGCTGTGAGTAAAATTTCTATTCAAGATAAGGGTGCTGGAAATGTAGATTACAATATGATAAAAACACTTTTAAACGAATATAAAGATGATAGTAAATCCGATATTATTGCTGTTCCAACACTTAGTGGTTATGAAATCATCAAAGCAGAAGATATTATTCATTTAGAAGCAGATGAAAGTTATACGAGAATATTTCTAATTGATGGCAAAAAATGTATGAGTAGCATGACTATAGCGAGGTATGAAAAAGTGTTGGATACGAATACATTTTTCAGGGTCCATAAATCTCACATTATCAATACAAGACACCATTTAAAAGAGTTTAACCGACATGAAGGTAATGTTGCCATTATGGACACAGGTGAAGCAATTCCTGTTGCAAGGAGAAAATTATCAGGATTTATTAGTGCAATAAAAACTTTCTAAGCAGTTCTTTTTAATGACAAGATTTCTCGTAAGTGTTTTTGTACTTTTTATTTCTATAAATGTATACACACAACAATATAATTTTATTAGCTATTCTATTGAAGAAGGATTAGTTCAATCTCAAATTAGGGCTATTAGTCAAGATAATGATGGATATATTTGGATTGGAACCTTTGGTGGCTTATCTAAATTTGATGGTATTAATTTCGAAAATTTTTCTACTAATGATGGCTTATTAAACAACCAAATAAATGCTATTTATAATGATAACAAAGGGAATATTTGGTTAGGAACACAAGGAGGTGTTTCAGTTTATGATGGTGTAGCTTTCAAAAACTATTTATTTAAAGAAGAATTAAGTCAAAATTTTGTATTGTCTATTTCAGAAGACAAAACAGGAAAACTATGGATTACAACAGATGGTGGAGGTTTAGTTTATATGGATGACACAAGATTTAACTATATTATTCTACCAAACGGACCAGACAATAATTACATCAGAAATGTTTTTATAGATAGTAAGGATAATAAGTGGTTGGCAACAAGAAATGGGGTTTCTGTTATCGATTCAGAAATGAATCTTAAAGATACCCTTAAAGATGTAAATGCCACTCAAGTATTAGTAGATAAAAATAATGTTTGGTGCTCAACTTTTGGTGAAGGTGTTATTCAATTAACGAAAACAGGTCTTATTAGGCACTCAAGGGAAACGGGTTTAATTAGAAACGATATTAGAGCTTTTACAAAGCGGAAGGATGGATCAATCTGGTTTGTATCTAAATTGGGGGTTTCAAAATATTTAAAAGGGGAGATAAAGAATTTTACTGTTCAAGATGGGTTAATTGATAATAATATTAAAGTAGTAATGGAAGATGTAGAGGGTAATTTATTTTTTGGGGCTGACGCTGGAGGGATTATAAAATTTACAAACGAAAATTTTATTAGTTATACCAAAGAAGACGGAATAAATAGTAATGTGGTAATGTCGATTATAGAAGATTCAGACCGAAATACTTGGATTTCTACTTATGGAGAAGGGGTTTGTAAAATTACAGATAGAAACTGTACACATTATAATATTGATAATGGATTGGGAAATAATACGGTTTGGTGCAGTTTACTAAGTAAAGATAATCGACTTTGGTTTGGAACGTCAGCTGGGCTTTCTGTTTTTAATAAAAACAGTTTCAAAACATATTCTGTTAAAGAAGGTTTAAGAGCAAAAAAAATATATGCTTTAAATGAAGATGATAGAGGTAATATTTGGATAGGAACTAAAGAGGGACTATCTGTTTTATATGTTGAAAAGGATAGTATTTATAATTATGATGATATTGCTGGTTTAAGTAGAAATATTCGATACATCTTTAACGAAGATAATATCGCTACTTGGTTTTGTTCTTCGGATGGATTATTCCGGTATGATGTAAAAAAGCATACCGCAAAAAAATATGATGTTTCGGATGGCTTACCAGATAACAGCACAATGAATATTGTAAAAGATAAAACTGGTAGGTTGTGGATTGGAACGTTAGGCGGATTGTCTTTTTTGGAAAACGATAAATTCCATAAAGTAACATTGCCAGATAATTATGCATCAAACAATATTAATTTTTTACAATTAGATGGAGCAAATAATTTATGGATAGGAACCAATTTTGGTCTATATCAACTTAATATTTTAGATAAAGACACTTTCTCCAAAACTGATTTTATAAGGTATTCTAATCTTGATGGCTTAAAAAGTTTAGAATGTAATCAAAATGCTTCTTACATTGATAGTGAAAATAATTTATGGTTTGGAACCAGTTTTGGTTTAATGAAACACACATTAAACTCAAAAAATGTGGTTAGAGCTATGCCCAAGGTTCAAATTAAGGCTATTCGCTTGTTTTTTGAAAAACAGGATTTAAGTAAATATGCTAAAGGAATTAATGAAAAAACAAATCTTCCGAATGACCTTCTTCTGAAGTATAATAAAAACCACTTAACTTTTGATTTTGTTGGTATTTACCATACAAGTCCAGATAAAGTAAAGTACCGTTTTAAATTAGATGGGTTTGATGAAGATTGGCAGCCAGTAACAACATCTACTTTTGTAACGTATTCTAATATTCCTTTTGGCGATTTTACTTTTCAGCTTTCAGCAACAACAGATTTAAAAAATTGGACTAAGCCTGTTCGATTTTCTTTTACTATAACACCCCCATTTTGGTTTACTTGGTGGTTTTACCTACTCTGTATTTTTTCTGTAACGACTATTATTTGGCTAATTGTTAAAAGAAGAAAGAAAATTGAAGATGATAAAAGAACTACTCAGTTAATAGTTGATAAATCTAAGATGTTAACCTTAGAACAGCAGGCTTTAAATGCAAGTATGAATAGACACTTTATTTTTAATGCATTAAATTCTATTCAATATTACATCAATAGACAAGATAAAATTTCTGCTAATCGTTATTTATCGAGTTTTGCCAAATTGGTAAGAAAAAATCTAGATAGTTCTTTGGTAAATGAAATATACTTGGACGAAGAAATTGAACGGATAGATTTGTATTTGAAATTAGAACAGATGAGGTTTCAAGATAAATTTGATTATAGTATTAACA
>JAJCYN010000018.1 GCA_029262915.1 Flavobacteriales bacterium | reverse complement strand
TGTGGCCCTCCAATTACAAAAATTCCTGTTGGATTAACATGGTACTTTATTTTATCATTAAATAAATTTTGGACTTTTTTAGGTAGTTTCTTTTTAACTCTTGGTATTAAAATATTGATTACATCTTCCTTTATTTTCTTCAACATTTTTGTTTCTGTGTCAAAATCATCGTGTTGAGTAGAAACAACAATAGCATCTATTCTTACGGGTTTGTTATTGTCATCATATTCTATTGTTACTTGTGATTTTGAATCAGGACGAAGGTATTTTATCTTTTTATTTTCTCTCCTTAAAACTGCTAATTCCTTTAAAAGAACATGAGATATTTCAAGAGAAAGAGGCATATAATTATTCGTTTCATTACTTGCATAACCAAACATCATTCCTTGATCTCCTGCTCCTTGATCTTCTTTTTTCTTTCTTTCTACACCTTGATTAATATCTGGAGATTGCTCGTGAATTGCTGAAAATACGCCACAAGAGTTTCCGTCAAACATATATTCACTTTCTGTATAACCAATTTTATTGATTACATCTCGTGCTATTTTTTGTACATCTAAATAGGTTTTAGATTTTACTTCTCCTGCCAAAACTACTTGTCCAGTTGTTACTAGAGTTTCACACGCCACTTTTGAGTCTTTATCAAAAGCTAAAAAGTTATCAATTAATGCATCAGAAATTTGATCGGCAACTTTATCAGGATGCCCTTCTGAAACAGATTCGGATGTAAATAAATATGACATATTATAAATTTATTTTTTAAAGAAATGTAGGCTGAAAAGCTATTTGTGATTAAAGACACATTTTAGCTTTTTTTAATGTGGTTACAAGCAGCCAAATCATTCCACAATTAATTTTAGGTTGCCAAAAATCGTAATTTTTTATTGATATTCATACTATTTGATAGAATTTTATTTAGATAACAATTCTACAATTTTTGAATAATTATTTTTAATGGCTTTATCTTTAGCAGTTTCATTTTTTTGATCTACTAAATCACTATCTGCACCATTTTCAATTAATAATTTTACTAAATCAATATTTCCTTCTTCAGAAGCAAACATTAATGCTGAGGTTAAAGGTCCGTCAACTGCGTTTATATCGGCTCCTTTTTCAATTAACATTTTTGTTACTTCATATTGATTAAACATAGCACTTATTGTTATAGCGGGACGAGTATCAAATGAAACATTTGGATTAGCATTGTTTTCAAGCAATATTTTTATGACATTATAACTATCTGTAAAAATTGCGTGAATTAATGGTGCTATCCCTTTGCTTATACACACTTCTTCAACATCTCTTCCATTCTTAATAAAATCTACTACAATTTTAGGATTATCACAATCAATAGCATATTCAAAAGCTTCTTCTGTAAATTTATCCTCTTGTTTTAACCAATCATGGTATTGAAAATCCTTAATAATATCACTTATTTCGTTATTTTCATTTTTTCGGGCAATAGCTAAAGGGGTTAATTCTTCAGAATTAATTAGATTGGGATCGGCACCTTTTGATAAAAGATGTTGGGTTAATTCTTTGTTATTGTTTTGAACAGCAAGGATTAAAACAGAGTTTCCAATGGTATCTAGTGTGTTTATTTCAATTCCTGAATTAAGGATTATATCTATTTGTTCAATATTATTTTCTTGAATGGCAGTTACTAAATCGCTATGGGTATATTCTTTTGTTTCTGTGCAAGAAAAAAAGGTTGCTAAAGAAAATATTATAATGACCTTTTGTTTAAATAACATTTTAATTTATTTTAAGATTTTAAAAGTATAAAAAAAGACCTTAGAAACAATCTAAGGCCTTGTAATTAGAATAAATCTAAACTACTATTTTTTATCTTTTGCTAACTGATCAGCATTCATAAAAACCATGTCTTTTGCTTGAGCCATAACATGGCACTTGTTACAAAATTTAGCCCAGTGAGAAGTTCCGGTACTTATCTTACCCCCAGCACCCATTACATAACCCCAGTCACCTGTTTCTTTTGATTTTCCACTTTCTAATTTAACCATTATGGTTAATTGTGGTTTTTTCTTTGCTTTCCACGCTTCTTTGTTTTTGTATGCTTCTTTAACAACAACTGTTCCTGCAGGGTACTTATTGTTTCCACTTTTTTGAACTGTTGCTTCTCCTTTACTATTAATGTAAATTTCCCTAAAAGCTTTTACACCTTTATGTTTTCCATCTAAAAGTCCTGTTGGATCACCTGTATTTGGAGCATCTTTGGTAACTCTATACCATTTTCTGTAATCCTTCCATAGAGCATTCATCTCTTTTTTATACATTACTTTAGAGTATGTTGTTTTTTCTGAGGATGTAAATGAGTTTAATAAAACTCCTCCTGAGAATACAACTGCTAGTAATAAAATTGTTTTTTTCATAATTAGTATTTTTTAATTTTTGTTATTTACTTGCTTTAATTGTTCTGATATAATTTACCAAATTCCAACGGTCGGTTTTTGAAAGGATTCCTTCCCACTTAACCATAGCACCTCTTCCATTAGTAATTTTCCAGTAAATTTCACCATCTACTTGTTTTTGAACTTTATATGAAGTCAAATTAGCTGGTTTTGGATTTAACGCCTTTCCTCCAGGTCCGTCTCCTTTACCTGCAGCACCATGACAGGCGACACATCTCGACTTAAATATTTTTTTACCTGCTTTTGCTGAGCTTGATTTTTTACTTGTTGTAACAGGGTTTTTCAATTTTTTAGCTGAAGCTGGAGCTATCCATGGCTTAGTTTCTGGAGCCACGTAAGTAAATGCAAATAACATTACGGCTGCTGGAATTAAAACTAACATCTTTTTCATATCCATCCTTTTTTATAAAGTTAATAACAAATTAATTAAGAATTTTTTTTTTTGAGTGTCGCTACTCTGACAATACTAAATTATACTTGGTGTGTACCGCTAAAAATGTGCCAAACTAATTTGTGGTTAATTTTTTAAATATATCTTCTAAACTTTTTGTTTCTTTTTGCATAGTTAGTACTATTAAGTCATTTTTTACAGCAAATTGAAAAATATTATTCCTTACAATATCATCTTTCACAACGATAAACCAAATATTGTCTTGTTTATTTTTAACCTGATGAATCCCTTCTATATTTTTTAATAGATTAATATTAACGCTCTTATCAAACTCAACGGTTAAAATAATTTGATCTTCTTGTTGTTTTTGCAAGTCTTGTGTTTTGTCATCTGCCACAATTTTACCTTGATTAACAATAATTGTTTTATCACAAATAGCTTCTACTTCTTGCATAATGTGTGTAGAAAGCATAATGGTTTTTTTCTTACCTATGGTTTTAATTAATCCTCTTATTTCTTCTAACTGATTAGGGTCTAAGCCAGTTGTTGGTTCGTCTAAAATTAACACTTTAGGGTCATGAATCATTGCTTGAGCCAAACCTACTCTTTGTCGATACCCTTTAGATAAGGCTCCGATTTTTTTATTCTGTTCAACTCCTAAGCCTACAATATCAATCATTTCTTTTACACGAGCTTTTCTATTCTCTATTTTATATACTCCTCCAACAAAATTTAAATATTCTTTTACATACATATCTAAATATAAAGGGTTGTGTTCTGGTAAATAACCCACTTGTTTTTTAACATCAATCGGTTGCTCGATAACATCGTACCCACAAACTTTTACATTTCCCGCAGTTTGAGGAATAAAGCAAGTAATAATTTTCATCATAGTAGATTTTCCAGCTCCATTTGGACCTAAAAATCCAACAATATGACCCGGCTCTACGGTAAAAGAGATATTGTCTAATGCTTTTTGCTTGCCATAAATTTTTGTTACATTTTTTACTTCTATTGACATAATTTTTAAAACTATTGAATTGACGAAGATACTCAAATAATAATTTTATTTTTGATTTAATTATATGAAGGGCATTGTAATAAAATCTACTGGTAGTTGGTATTCTGTTCGTTTAGCTAATGGTAAACAAATAGAAGCACGCATTAAAGGCAAGTTTAGATTAAAAGGAATACGCACTACCAATCCAATTGCAGTTGGTGATAACGTTATATTAAAGGAGGAAGAAGATGGAACAGCTGTAATTAATGAAATTGAAAAACGTAAAAATTATATCATTCGTAAATCCATTAATTTATCAAAAAAATCTCACATCCTGGCTGCTAATGTTGATCAAGCAATTTTAATAGTTACCATTTCCCAACCAAAAACATACACTGCATTTATTGATCGCTTTTTGGTAACGGCTGAAGCTTATCACATTCCTACGGTTATTGTTTTTAATAAAATTGATATTTATTCAGATGAAGAAAAAAAAGAACTTGCTTTTTTGAAATATAATTATGAGAAGATTGGATATCAATGTATAGAAGTTTCTGCAATTGAAAAAACCAATGTGGATGAATTAATTGAAGTAATGAAAAATAAGGTGTCTATGATTTCTGGACATTCTGGGGTTGGGAAAACTACCTTGTTAAATACGGTTGAGCCTAATTTAAATTTAAAAACAAGTGCCATTTCTGAAATTCATAAATCAGGAAAACATACTACCACTTTTGCTGAAATGTTTGAGCTTTCTTTTGGAGGGTTTATCATAGATACTCCTGGTATTAAAGCTTTTGGGTTAATTAATTTTGATAAAGCAGAGCTTTCTCATTACTTTTTGGAAATGCGAGAAAGGTTAAAAGAATGTCATTTTAATAATTGCCTCCACATTAATGAACCAAAATGTGCTATTAAAGAAGCTCTTGAAAAAGGTGAAATTATTGAATTTAGGTACCAGAATTATATTGGAATGTATAATGATGATGAGGAGGAAAATTACAGAGGGTTAGGTTATTAATTAGGAGATGAAAGTTGTAATACAAAGAGTAAGTAAAGCTTTTGTAACTATTGACAAAAAAGTTAAAAGCAAAATAAACAATGGATTTTTGATTTTACTTGGAATTGAGGCTGCTGATACTTTTGAAGATGCTGAATGGCTTTCAGGTAAAATCACACGATTACGAATTTTTGGAGATAAAAATGGAGTAATGAATCTTTCAATTAAAGATGTTGATGGAGATGTAATTGTTGTGAGCCAATTTACTTTACACGCTAACACTAAAAAAGGGAATAGGCCTTCGTTTATTAAAGCCGCGAAACCAGAAATAGCTATTTCTTTGTATGAGCAATTTAAGACTCAATTAGAAAAAGATTTAGAAAAGAAAATACAAACAGGCGAGTTTGGTTCTAATATGCAAGTATCACTTGTAAATGACGGTCCTGTTACCATAACTATTGATTCTCAAAATAAAGAATAGGCACTAAACCGACTAAATGTCAATAGCCGACCAAAATTGTATTTGGCTCTTAGTACTTTTAAGTAGGTTATAGTGTTTATATGAAAAAAGTATTTCTCATATCAGTTTGTTTTTCATTTTTTTGCCAAGCTTTTTCGCAACAAGTAATTTCTGTGTCAGGAATTATTTTAGATTCAAAAACAAAACTTCCTTTAGAGTATGCTTCTATAAGTATTTTAGGAAAGCCTGTAGGAACAATTTCTAATTCAGTAGGAGATTTTATCTTTCATTTTAGCAATACCTACCTAAACGATACACTCATAATATCAACATTAGGGTATAAACCTTATAAAAAGATGGTTGCTGATTATTTAAAGAATCCAACGGATAACTTTCGTTTAGTTCCATCAGAATATAAATTAGCGGAGTTTATTGTAACGAGTTTAACAGCTGACGAAATAGTTAGAAAAGCAATAAAAAATATTTCAAAAAATTATCCTAAAAAAACCTATTTACTAAAGGGTTTTTATAGGCATTACAGAAATGAAGATACTTTGTGTGTAAATCTAATCGAATCTGCTTTAATTCTGAAAGATATAGGATTTACAGCACCTTATAAAGTGAGAAAAAATGATACTCAAGCAGAATATTTAAAGAGATATAGGAATGCTCCGGTAAGAGAAAATATTTACATAGAAAAATATAGAAGAAGTTTTAACAGTCAGAGTTTTTACAAAGAATTTTTATTTAATAACAATATGATTATAGAAACATTAAGAAACAACAGGGTTAAATACAGAAATTTTGAACTTGACCCAGCTATTAATTCTTATTTTTTTGACGGTCAAATTATGGCTGATGATAAAACAATTTATATTATTAAAACAGCAAAAAATGGTGGTGCAAAAATTTATATTGATGCTGAATCTTATGCTATTGTTAAATTAGAAAATTATGCTCCATGGACTGGTAGGTACTTGTTTCAGCACAAAGTAAAAAATTACAGTAAGGCTATCGAGAGAGAACGTTCGATGAGGATTACGCTTGAGTTTCAAGAATACAACAACAAGATGTATTTAAAATACTTAGACTATTCTTGGAGTTACGAAATATATTCAGAGGAAAAGAAAAAAGTTGTTGTTGTTTTTGACATTAACAACCTATTGGTAATTAATGAAGTAATAGAAAAACCCTCTAAAAGTGATTTAGCAAATACAAAATTGATGAATAAGAGAAGACGATTAGAAGATTTTAGTTATGAATATGATGAGTCATTTTGGACAACTTATAACTTGGTTAAAAAAAATCCTTTTGATTCCAAATCTGCTACTGACTTAGAAAAAAATGCTCCTCTTGATGTACAGTTTAAGACCACTAATGATAAATAATAATTGTACGCTGTAAGACACGGTTTTTTTAAAGAAATAAGTACTTTAGTAGAGTGAAGAAATTCAGTTTAATATTATTTATTGTTTCCTTTTTTTCTATTTCATTGTATAGTCAAAACAATAACTATTATGAATGCTCTAGTTGTTCAAATCCTTTATTTTTAAAAAGTGAGATAATTAAGGAGAAGAAAAAAAATTACATTACTAAGTTTAATAAAGAGACTAATCCGGCTCGTGAAAAAAATGAGCGTAAAGATGTACACTGTTCCCATTGCGATAGTCATACTGGTTATGCTGAAAAAGATGGAGAAATTAAAATACTTTCAGGAAGCGTTCATCAAGAAAATGAATCTTATAAATGCACTGTATGTAAAAAACCCATTTTGTCAAGTAAAGATTTAAAAGAAAAATTTGAGGATGTTTATGTTTTTAAGTTTATAAACAATTCCGATATTACAGTGGTTAATCGCTCTTATATTCTTTCTGGGAAAAAGATTTATTGTGGTTTTTGTTATCAGCACCTTGGTAAAAAATATAAAAAAGAAAATTTGAGTCTAATTAAAGTGAAGGTTATACTTCCAAACTAATCTTTGAGCGTTTCTTTAATCAGTTTTATTTGTCTTTTGTTATAACCTCCTTGCTCGGTCATAAACCAAAGAACATAGTCTCTCATTTCTTTACTTAATTGTGGATTATAAAACCGATTGATATTTTTTATAATGTACTTTTTATCCTCTTCTATATTGTCACTAAATCCTAAATAATTAGGTATGTTTTTTTGAACAGCAAAGCGTATAAATCGTATTTCTAAATTTTTTGGAGCTATTTTAACTGCTTCATTCATCTTTTTTTTAGACTTTTTAAGTAACTTAATAGCTGACCAAGGGTTCCATTTGTTTTTTGCTTTTATAGCATAAGTAGCCCCTTTATAAACTTTAATTAAAGATGATTGTGGCTTAACCTTTTCTATCTGATTGAATAATTGATCTACTTTTTGACTGTTTTGGACAGCTTCATAAAACCCATTTCGAACATTACTTAATTGTTTTGAGTAACTTTCTCCAGGTGTAAACCCGCTAAATAATACAATACTTAGGACACAGATTGTTAATCGAAATAATGTTATTTTACAATGGTCAATCATCAGTTCAAATTTAATAATCTTTTGTTGTGAAATAATGTATTTTTTCGGACTAAAAATAACTTTTCAAAAACTATACCAATAAGGTTATGTAATAATAGAATTCTGTTTACCTAGAAATAGGTATATAGAAAGTAATAAAAATGAGATAGGGGAATACTAATAGTTAAATCCTCCAGCGTTTTCTTCTAAATGAACTCCTAAGCTTAATACTATTCTGTTTACAAAATTAAAATATGCAATAACTAAAGTAGCATCTAAAATTGCTCTGTCACTTAACCCTTCTTTTTTTAATGGATTAATGTAATTTTTTTCAGTTTCATTTCCTGGGTTTTTAGTTAAATCCCAAGCATAATCACAAAGTATTTTGTCTTGTAGCGTTAAATCTAATGTTGTGTAATCTTGTTTTAATTGAGCAACTTTTTTATCGTCTTTCCAATAATGATTAACCGCTTCTGCATGATGAACTTGGCAGTAGTTACAATTATTTGCTTTTGAAACAACAACGGCAATCATTTCTCTTTGTACTCTTCTTAAGGGAGATTTCCCAAACATAACAGTCATATATAAATCCATATGGTTTATAATTGACTCTGGATTTAAACTTTGAATTTTATGAACTTCAGCTATCTTACCTCTTGTAGAGACAAGATTGTCATAAATTTCTTTAAGTTTTCCTTCAGCCTTTTCTTCTGGTATAACTTCAATAAACGCCATTTAATTTCTTGTTTTTCTTATCTTAAATTAACAACACCCTCCACCATCATAAAAATAGGTTGATTCTGATATATAAATATCATTCGTGTTTAAGTTTTGTAAAGCCGTTGCAGTTTTATCACAAACCGCTAAGGGCATATTTTGTAATAATGTATGTCCTTTTTTATCATCAAAAAACACGCTGTTGCCTATATAAATAGCTGTTTTTCCAGTAAAAATACAAGGACCATCTTTTGGCATTGGATCTTTAATAGCACAAACCTCTACGCTCTCAATAAAAATTGTTTCGGAGGTATTGTAATGGTTTGGAGATAAAACTCGATAAGGTCTTTTTGCCCTTATCTCAATTGTTCCAAAACCAACATCAGTAATCATTTTAATGTATTCGTTTAATGGAAGTGCACCACTTAAACACAATGCTCGTAATTTGTCATCATTTAAAAGAGCTTCTGGCATTTTGTTTTCACAAACAGGATCAGACAATACCAACCTGCCATTAGGCTTTAACACACGATACATTTCTTCTAAAGCCAATTTTAAATCATCTTTTGTGAAAATATTAAACAAGCAATTTTGTGCAGCAACATCAATACTTTGGTCTTCAACAGGTAAACTTAACGCATCGCCTTTTTTGAGATCTACAAAATCAGATTTAAACCAAGGATTTAGTTCTTCAGCTTTCTTAAAGTTGTTATGTGATGCTTCTAACATCTCATCTACTACATCAATTCCAATTACTCCATTTTTTTGTCTACTGAAATAAGCAAATTGCAATAATTCCATTCCTCCTCCAACGCCAACATATAATATTTTAGGATTATTTATTAAATCTCTTGGATTTACAGTGCTACCACAACCATAGTTCATTTCCAACATAATGTTAGGAATCTCTAATTCTGGTAATTGCCATATTGGAGTAGTGGTGCAACAAAGACCTACATCAGGTTTTTCTGCTGCCTCCTTGTAAACATTCTTAGTTGTTTCTAAATAACCCATTCTCAAAATTTATTAAAGTTGCAAAATAGTTGTTTTTTATTAAATAGTTTTGTCTTCTGACATACATTTTATATTTCTATGGCTTTAATAAAAACACTTTTAGGAAAAACCCCTGTATTTGGTAACAATTGCTTTTTAGCAGAAAATGCTACTATAATTGGTGATGTAGTAATGGGTAATGATTGCAGCATTTGGTTTAATGCAGTGATAAGAGGAGATGTTCATTACATTAAAATTGGCAACAAAGTAAACATCCAAGATGGCGCAATTA
>JAJCYN010000017.1 GCA_029262915.1 Flavobacteriales bacterium | reverse complement strand
CCGTTGTTCATTTTCATGGGAAACATGCTGTACAGGGCCTGGGTTTCCACTGGGCATATAAAAAGGCATGCTACACTGGTCTATCACCATGAAACGCTTTTGCCAATTTATCTCGGCAAAAGCAATTATGATCCAAAGAATAATTTAGAAAGAGACTTTGCATCTGCATCTAAAGGATTAAAAGACGAGATGAAAGAGGCAACTGGCATAATGGATAAAAGATGTGTATTAATTACAACCAACCAAATTGATGCTTGCATCAGAGCATTAAGCGGTCTGATTCAAGGGGCAAAACTGCCAAAACCAGTCATGGTTAATCTTTCTACCGGAACAGGGTTATATCCTGACGAATATCCAGAGGATATTAAAAGGCAAATTCTAAATATTGTAAAAGATAAAGAGTGTGGTTTCATCTGTTTTTCTATAGTGGACCTTTTCTTGAATCGTACCATTGATTTAATGAAATACCTTAAAGAAAAAACCGGTTTGCCCGTTATTGTAGGCGGCATTCATGCAGAGCTTTATCCTAAGGAAACTATAAAAATTAAATGGGTTGATGCCATCTGTACTGGTGAAGCTTATCAATCGTTTATTACCGTATTGCTCAAATGGAAAGAGAGATTTGAAATAGATATTCCTGACTTCTGGTTTAAAAAGGAGGATGGATCAGTACGTATAAATGAACTTACTCCGTGCTATCACGGAGAGACTTTCAGAAAAATCCCCATGCCCGATTACAGTTATGTAAACTATTATCTCCTTGATGGTAATATTTTACAAGATATATCCTCCACCCCGTTTACCGGTCCCTTCAAGGTGGAACAGCATCAAATTGGACATGATGGAAGTATTGTATTCAGTACAATGACTGGTTGTTCGAGTCACTGTTCTTTCTGTAATATCACAGCGCACACAAAATTAAGACAAGAAAAAGACCCAGGGACTCCTCGGATTCGCCAAAAACCGCTAAATATTATCAGGAAGGAACTGGAGGCTATTACTGAGTACAATAAGAACATGAAATTCCTGTGTGTTATGGAGAATGACTTTACATGGCGTAGAATCGAAAAGGTAAGAGACTATTGTGAAAGCATACGAAATATCTGCAAAGTTCCATTTTACACAATGGTTTCTCCCAATACTTTAAACGAAGATAAACTCAAGATTATGATAGAGAATGGACTTGTAGAAATCAACATGGGCATCCAGACCAACGGCGACTTTAATAAAAAGTATTATGATAGAGAATTGTCTGATGAACTTATTCAAGAAAAAGTGAGGATGATAAATAAATATAAAGATAAAGTCACTCCCTTTTATGATTTTATAATATTCAATCCAGGAGAACCTGAGGAAAGTCTGCGAAAAACCATTTCACTAATAAAGGAGTTTCCACTTCCATTTGACTTCGTTAGTCATCATCTGACTCTCGGCAGAGAGACTCTTCTTTATAAGCGATTAATTAGTGAGAAGAATATATGCCGTGATGAAGTTAATAAAACCAATTCCTCGGACTTCCACAATTTCAATTTCGATGATTATAAGAAGTGGGATACTTTTTTCCTTAATTTATTTCTGGAGTGGATGGCAGGACCTCATAATGATGAATGGGTTGGCCGTATTCCCAGAAACATTGACAAGCTTAAGGAAACTGAATTTGGAATGTGTTTTTTTGGTAATGAGATAATTAATAAAATTGATAAAGTTCATTCTAATGATATATTCACACTATTTACTGAAGCATCATATGCTGTTTTAAATGATCCTGACAATAGGGATTTTTTGAGGAAATTAAATGATCTTCTATCGCCTGTGAGGTATTCAAATCAGACATGACTCAAGAAAATGAACCAACATACAAGTCTACCCTTGACAAGCTCGTTGAGTTTATAGAGGATGCCGGATTTGATGAAATCATGATCCACCAGTTCAGTTTTCTAAACTTATATTTCCCCTTATATATGGTTTTGGCAGATCTAAAAGAAAATTTAAAAAACAAAAATATCAAATTTAGTGATCCTATCGAAAATGATGAAAAGCTTATAAGGAAAATGGTGTTTAAAGAATTTGAATCTTTTGAAATTGAAAATGACAAAAAAAGATTAAATTTAGGTTTGTGTGAACCGGTCATTTTCAGTAGACCAGATGAAAGTGAATACCAAGACTACAACAAGCCAGGGAACTATGACGGCCATCTTAACGTATGTAGGTACCACAACAGTGATGGGTCATTTTTCATTCACCTTCCTTTTATAAATACCCCTCATTTTTATGGGGTCGCATTAGAAAACAGCCCTGTCATCAACAAGATCAAACAAGAAAAAAGACGTGAGGGTAGTAAAAACTCAATCACCATTATCAGCTTCTGGAAGCATTTTGCAGCTAAACTTAATCTACTTGATAAAAGTGACTTTAAGGATTTAGTAGTATCACTGTACCCTAAGGGCTCCTCGACGGATTGGCTAATAAGGAAGCAAGAATTTACATTTAAAGGTACTACGTGGGTAGATTCAGTTGAAACAGAGTTTGAGGATCTATTTAAAGAAATAGTGGATGTCGCTTTTACTGTTCAGCCGTGGTCAGCCATTTCAGCTTCAGAAAATCATAATCCACCACTTAATATAGAAATTGTTTATAAACACGCTGGTTCGGAATCTGACTTCTCCAGCCTGATATTTCACACACTTAAAAAGGAATATCTGATTTTTGGTGATTTTATACTTAACTGCTTCAGTGAACTATTAAAATTGAAGATAAAAGAATTGTATAACAAAGAATCAAGTGATTTGGATGAAGATATCAAACAATACTGCATGATAATGCATGACTTTTGCGAAAAAAATCAATCATATAGAAGTTGTTCCTGTCCCTGCTGTACACCTGAAAGATGTAACAATAAAAATACGAAGTTAGAGATGACAGAAGGCTGTCTGTTTGAGACAAAAATGGCTGTTAGATTAATCAATGATTCGCAGATATATAGAAGAAACCTTGGAGTTAGCGATATTCATAACAATAAAATGGTAGTAAAAGAGGTAGTGGCTGATTATTTTGTGGAGAAGTTTGGCAACTCAAAGCTTGGCATTAAGAAATTTATTGAATTGGTAAGCCCCCCCCATGGGAGGTCAGAATGATTGAAATAACAGATCTCGACAACGACCTATTCAATGAAAAACAAAAATACAGAGAACTAATTTTACAGAAAATGGGAGAAAAGGGTGGGTATAATTTCTCAAAAGAATTTACTGAGTTGCTTGGGCCTTATAATCGTTTAAATAGTCTGCCGCAAAGTGATTATAGGGGTATTTTTTCATTAGTGGCTCATGGGGATCTTACATGGGACCAGGTTGAAGGAGGCGAAGCAGCAGCGCTAAATAGGTTACGAGACCTTTTGAAACTTGACCCTGTGATAGATAAGAGTATCGCGGGAAAAAGTTTTGATAATTATTTATATAAAAGTCTTGATTCGACGTCAGAAAGTAATGCTAATAATGAATTTATGATAATAAATGGATTTAACGTGAAAGAGATTTTCTGTAGGGCAGGCAAAATAAAACATGAAATAACTTGCCGAACTTGTAATGCTAAAGTGGAAATTTCATTCAGCAGTCACAAAAGTTTTAATGATCATGACAAAGACAGATTACATTTACCACCGTTGATTTTTCAGGACAGACAGAGATTTTTCGGTGTACTGTTTCAAGAAATTCACAGTCATTCTATTGGTTGCAAATGTCAGGACAAAAACAAGGGCGATATCACTATAAAGGTAAGAGGTCGGAGTATAGGGAGTAAAAATAAGTGTTTGTT
>JAJCYN010000016.1 GCA_029262915.1 Flavobacteriales bacterium | reverse complement strand
TTAAACATGTACACTTTTGCACCTTTCTTTAGGTCTTATTTAGAAGAGTTGGGAGTTAAAAAAATTGTTTGGTCTCAATTTACAGAGGCGGAAATGTACAAAGCAGGAAGTAAAAGAGGATCCATTGACCCTTGTTTTCCATCGAAAGTTGCTATTTCTCATATTCATGACTTAATCAATAACGAGAAGAATAAAATTGACATTCTATATTATCCTACATTAATAAATTTAGCAGATGGTTTAGTTGGAACAACTGGTTCATGTGTATGTCCTACGGTTCAGTCCAACAGTAATGTTTGTAAAGCAGCATTTACCAAAGAAACGGACGAATTTGCAAACAGAAATATTGCCTATGTAGATAATGCATTGAATTTCTTAGAGCCTAACTTTTTAGTTAAACAGCTTTTTGAAACGTTTGAAGATCATTTAGGCTTAGGAAAAGAGGAAAATGCATTGGCTGTTAAAGCCGGGCTGAAAGCAATGGATGAATACTATACTGAAATTAAAGGAATAGCCAGAACGGCCCTGAATAAACTGGTTGCCACTAATAAAATTGGGATGTTAATGATAGGGAGACCTTACCATAATGATCCAGGTTTAAACCATGAAATTATGGACCTTATTCAACAAGAAGGTTATCCTGTTTTTAGTATGGAGTCATTACCTGATAATGAAGAAGAATTGGAAGCATTATTTGGTGCAGAAGTTAGAACAGGAAGAATAAGTCACCCGAAAGATATTTCGGATGTTTATTCCAATGCATATAGTTCAAATACGAATTTAAAAATGTGGGCAGCAAAATATGCTGCACGTCATCCAAATCTAGCGGTTATCGATTTAAGTAACTTTAAATGCGGAATGGATGCACCAATATACAATGTTGTTGAAGGAATAGTAGAAGGAACGAATACGCCATACTTTACATTTCACGATATTGATGAGAACAAACCTACAGGTTCGATAAAAATTAGAGTTGAAACCATTTGTTACGCATTGAAGAAATACGAAAAAGAATTGGTTGAAAGATCACACATACAAATAGAACCTAAAAAAGAAAAAATAGGAGAAGAATTAGAGCCTGTTTTAGTTTAAATTAAATTGTTATTTAAGATATATATAATATGAAAGCAATTACTCCAGTTACTAAAGACAAAAATTTGGAATTTCAAGATTTCGAAGTGCAACTGACTAAAAATATTTCAGATGTTCAAGCTGATGCTAAACATTTTGATCGTCCGGATTTATACCCTTTTACTGCTGCTGAGAGAGCCACAACAACTATTTTGTTTGGTGGCTTAACAGAAGCACATGAGGAGTTAATGTTGGCTCATCTTCAATCTATTGGATACAACGTAGAAAGATTACCAGAAGCAGATTTTGAAAGTTTAACTACAGGTAAAGAATTTTGTAATAAAGGGCAATGTAACCCAACTTATTATACCATAGGTAATTTAATTAAAACCTTAAAAGCAAAAGCTGAAAAGGAAAGTATCGAAGCAATTGAGAAAAGCTATGTGTTTTTTACTGCAGGATCTTGTGGTCCTTGTAGATTTGGAATGTATGAGAACGAATACCGAAAAGCACTAGTAGATGCCGGTTTTGAAAAATTCCGGATTGTGGTTGCACAACAAGCCGGTGGAATTGCTGATGAGAATGGCGATCAAGTAGAACCAGGTTTAGCTGTAAATAAAGACTTTTTTGTAGGAGTAATTAAAGCGATTATAGTAGGAGACTTAATTAATGGTTACGTTAATAAAATACAACCTTACGAAGTAATTAAAGGAGCGTCTTTACAAGCTAAAGCCGAAGCTTTAAAAATTATTCAACATAGTTTTAGAGATACCAAAAAAATATACAAAGGTTTACAAGAAGCTAAAAAGGTATTTGCAAAAGTAAAATGCGATTACACGCAAGTTAAACCTATGGTTAAACTTACTGGTGAATTTTGGGCGAGTATTACTGAATCACAAGGAAATTACCACATTAAAAATTGGTTGGTGGAAGAAAACTGTGAATTAAAAATGGAACCTATGGTAGGTTGGTTAGAACATTTATTATATTCTAGAGAAATAAAAGCCCAAGATAGAAGAGGAATAAAGCAAGATGAGAAAGGTTTAGGAGAAGGTACGAATCCTTATAAAAATGAATTAAAACTGTATGCTTTCCGTAAATTGCTGAATGGTTATTTTAATCTTTATCGTTCAGCGTTAGGGTTTAAGCCTAACAACACTATTGATAATAAATTATTAGCCAAATTAGCTCACAAATATTATGATAAAAGACAAGGTGGTGGAGAAGCGTATATGGAGGTTGGAAATTTAATTAACATTAGTAATAAAAATTTAGCTCATATGATGGTTACTGTTAAACCATTCGGATGTATGCCTTCATCAGCTAGTGATGGTGTGCAAACTAGAGTTTCTGCTGATTATCCAGATGTAATCTTTTTAGCATTAGAAACTTCGGGAGACAGTGAGGTTAACTTTAAATCGCGTGCTCAAATGAAAATTTTTGAAGCAAAAGTAAAAGCGAAGAAAGAAGCCGATGAAGCAATAGAAAAATTAGGAATTGATGTAGAAGCTGTTAAACAGTTTGTTGCTAAGAATCCTAAATATGCTGCGGGTGATTATAAAATTAAAGGACATGACCATGCAGGTTCAGGAATAAACTTTATTGTTGATATGCATAAAAGAATGAAAAGTCCTGTTGGAAAAGTAAAGCAACAGTTTACTAAAGCAATGAGTGCTTAAAAAACCATTCTAAAAATAGAAATAAATATAAATAAGTAAAAACCCATTAACCAATGGGTTTTTATTTTTAAATGCAATACTTGTGGAAAAAGCAGAACGAAATAGTTACGTAAAAGGAAGAATAGATGCAGTAATCAGAAAAGCAGTTACTGATCAATTAGATTATTCAAATGGCATACTGTTTAATGCCATTCCAGAAAACTTGTTTGATAAACCTGCTATAGATTGGACCAATGAAGATCAAGTAAAGAATGTGAAAAATGCGATTAGCAAATTTTCAGAAAATGATATTTCATTTAGTGAAATACCTCATGGACAAATTGGGTTAAGTGAAAAGGAATACACCATATTGTTTAACAATGGAATCGTTGAAACCTTCTCACCTCGAGTAGTTAGACAGACTCCTATTAATTTTCCACCCAAAATACGGTATGTACAAGTAGAAGCTGTTGTTTCTCAGTCTATGAAGTTTATTGATTCATTGGTTGATATTTCTGAAAATTGTTATGCCGATAAATCCTCTTTTACCATTTTTATTTCGTTAGTTGGTATCAAAGGAGTTGTTTTTAATGCTACAGAAAAAGATTATACCACAACTAAAACGTATCCGGAGAACACGTTAACCTTTCAACTAAACAAGCCAAC
>JAJCYN010000015.1 GCA_029262915.1 Flavobacteriales bacterium | reverse complement strand
ACCTAAAAAAAGTAATGTCCCCATTATCATTAAATTTATTGAGGTCTGTTTATATATTGTACCAATATTTTCAACCTTGTTATTTTTCCAAGCTTCTGAAATAACAGATGTTGCAACCCTCATTATTGAACGATAAGGAACCATAATCATAATTCCTATATATATTGCAATAGAGTAAAAAGCTACACTAGCAAGTCCATCATCCACCATAGCTCCAATCATTAAAGAATCTATCGTACCTGAGACTAATCCAGAACTGGCTCCCAACATTACAAACAGGCCGAAAATAGCCATTTCTTTAGCCATTTTTTTATCCATTTTTTTAAATTGTGGAACAAAGAATAATTCTTTTAAATAAGCAAGATATGCAACTTCAATTAACAATAAAAGTGCATAAACATTAATATAATAGAATATAAATTGATCAAAATCTAAATGCCCATAATAATAAAAAACAATCAATATCAACCATAAAGATCGTAAAACTACATTTTGGAGGAAAGAAAAGATTACAGTTTTATATAAGGCTCTCAAATAAGCATCAAAAACAAAGAAATAAATTAAATAAATGGTATTTAAAGCTATATAATTATAATAATCTGCAAAGAGTGTGGTTGTATCCGAATAATATCCAATAATATCTTCTTTAAACAGATATGACAAGACCATCAATACACTATACCCTATTAGTGGACACATAAAATAATAAAAAGAATTCCATTATGTTTATTCTCTTTATCTCTAAAGAATGGAAAAAATTTTAGAGCGATGTTTGGGACTCCAAAAGAGCCAAAAGTTGCTAACATAAGTGAAGCCGCACCTAACACTCTGGTTAACCCAAATTCATCTGCTGAGAATATATTAGGAAACAACACAATAGTATTAATAGCACCTATAACAATACCTAAATAGGATGCGATTGAATTATAAATACTTTGTTTTACGACTATACCCATTTGCAATACGAAACTAACAAAGATTATGGTATTTTGTTGTTTATGGCATCTATCATTTTAAATTAATTTAATGTTTTTTAACATTAAGTTTTTGATTTATTGTACTAAAAAAATACTTATTTTAATAACTTAGCATCCATTATGAGATATATCTTAATTATAATATTCTTGATCATTAGTTATGTCGCTCCTGCTCAGGAAGATAAGGAAAAAAAAGTGATACAAATTACTGGTGCCATTGCAGAAGGAGATAGTTTACGCTCTATGCCTTTTGTACATATAACAGTTAAAAATGCTCGTATTGGGACTATAAGTGATTATTATGGTTTTTTCTCCTTGGTGGCAAATGAAGGTGATACTGTTGAATTTTCAAGTGTTGGTTATCATCGAAATCAATATATTTTACCTAATAATATGGAAGATAATTCATACTCCATTATTCATGTAATGATAAAAGACACCATCGTTTTAAAAGAGTTTAGTGTGTTTCCTTGGCCAACCAGAGAGCAATTTAAATATGCTTTTATGCATGAAGATATCCCAGAAAATGGTGAGACTAGAGCCAGAAAGAATCTGTCAAGAGAGAATTTAATGGCTGCCGCAGGTGGAGTACGTATGGAAGGAAGTACAACATATAAATATGAACTACAAAATAGATACACTCAATTATATCAAGGAGAAGGGTTTCCTCCTAACAGGCTATTAGACCCTATTGCGTGGAGCAAATTTATAAAAGCGTGGAAAAATGGAGATTTCAAAAAGAAAGAGAACATTAATTATCTACCCAATGATTAATCGCAATCCTCTTCCAGTGTTGGATATAGTTCCTTCCTAGATCTTTCGCTAACATAATACTCATCTTGACCATCACTATTTTTAATATGAATTACTTCGCGATTTAACCCATTTACAACTAGGGAGTCTAATTTATTATCTAATCTGGTTTGATATACGATTATTGTCTTATTATTAAATTTACTAAAAGAAATAATTTCATAAGGATCACTCCCGCTCCAAAAATCTATACTTTTTTCATCAAAAGAAAACCCACCAGGTGCTTCCATACAAGGCTCAAAAACAACTTCAATACCATCTATTAAACTCACTAAATACCATGATCTACCAGCATCTTTTATAATTGCCTTCTCATCAGTACATGGCCTAATTTCAAAATTTTCCAAGTCCTCTACTCTAACTATCAGAGGTGCTTCTTTTGCTCCACTTCCAAAATTCCGTAATAGTTTATTCTCATTATGACTAAACATGAAGTCTTGTTCACTTTCACTTAATGTAGTAATATAGATACCATTTTTAGTCTCCTCCACTTTATTGATCTTATACTCTTCTCCGGCCCAATGAATTAACCAATGCCTAGAATCTTTGGATGCCTCATATACGGAAATGTCGAAAGAGCTAAAATCGCAATAATCCTGATAGTAAATCTCCTCTCCTTCTCCACTTAACAGATAATATTCTCCATCCAATTTTTGCATCAATTCTTGTTCTTTAGGTAAAAATTCACCCCAAGCATTCTCCTCTTCTACAATCTCTAAATTATTTTCTAGTTCATCTTCAATGGTTTTCATTTCTGAATTATCACAGGAAATAAATAGGACGACAAAAAAAAGTGCTATTAATAAATTCATTTTATTCATTAAGTAAAAATAGTAAATTTAAAAGCCCCTCGAAAATCGAGAGGCTTCTTTGCACTAACTAAACAGGTAGGTTGTTTAAGGAGGGATTACTAACTAACTTTAAAACTACTTAACTATTGCCTTATTTTTAGTGTCTTTTACATTAGTGGTAATAGATAATGATAATTGGAAACCGTTCATCATATCAATTACTACTTATCTTCTTCAACCAATGGTTCAAATACTCTTATTGAATCCAACTCAATAGTTGTTACACCTTCAATTTCATCGCAATCCAAACAAGTAAGACCATCTTCCAACATTACCCATTTTTGTTCTAACATATCATGATCCCAAGTGTCTGTTACATTATCTACATTATGAATAATTCGCTTTAACGATTTATCTAAATAGATGGATTTTCCAACTGGTAAGTATAATTTTATTCTAACTTGTTGTCCTCTAATTTTATTTTCTTTTATAGTAGCCAAATAATTATTCAATAAAATTGAACTATCCTGAATAGAATAGTTATACGAAATCATCTTAGCACTATTTGAAGCATATTTCCTTGATTTTCCATTAGAAGATTTAACCATCTTTAACTCCATACTATCTGTTTTACTTTTATAGATGTATAACCTAACATCATTCAAGTAAATCGAATCTTCATCTAGAGATATAATTGAATATCTATCTTCAAAAATTCCTTCTCCAGGGTTTTCTTCTACACTTGCACTTAAATAAAAATTTTCCATCTCTTTATTTACTACTTCAATAGTTGATACAGATTCATCATGAGTTAATTCAGTTCCCATTCTTATTCCAACCATTCCACATATTCCTACTCCAATAATCCAGAAAATAAATAAGCCTAAACCTACACTGTAATGTGTCTTCATTTTAAACAACAATTTGATTCCTCCATATATCAATGTTATTATAGGTATTCCTACTGCTAATACAATTCCAATTATAGCTATATGAAATTGATTTTCTGAAACAAATATTAGATTAAAAAACTCACTCGCTTCAAAAGAAAAAATACCATCAGAAGTAATAGAAAATATAGTTTCAGAACCAACTAGCATTCCTATCAGACCAACTAACCAAAACGTTCCTGCTATCAGAAAAACTACACCAATTACTTTGCCTAACACCTTAAAAATGGCTCTAAATATTTGAAGCAAAAAACCAAAGAAAGCCTCAAAAGCAGTCTCTGCTTTTTTACCATACTGTTGTCCATTTTTTTTTAAATTCTCACTTACTTTGTCAGCCTCATCTTTAAATGTTCTCCCTATGTTATCAATGTTCACAGGATCTCCTTTCATTTGCAATTTATCTGAAGCAGTTTTCGCCTCCGGCATTACTATCCATAAAATAATGTATAGTAAAAACCCAAAACCTACGAACAATGCAATGACAAAAAATAACCTTAGCCATATGGCATCCATACCAAAATAAGCAGCAATACCAGAAGAAACTCCTCCTATCATCCTGTCCTCAGGATCTCTAAACAACTTTTTTGCCGTAGTATAAGTTCTTTGTTTTGAAGAAAAACTTTGTTGTTGTTCTTGATCTTCTTCTTCATCAACATACTGTTCAGGTTTACCCATAATGGTAACCACCTCTTCAACATCATTAGAACTTATTACTTGGTTATCTGAAGTAATTTTTTCATTAAATAATTCAGCAATTCTTGCTTCGATATCAGTCATTATCTCTTCACACTCTTCTGAGTTTTTGAAATAACTCCTAATTTTATTTAAATATTTTTTTAATTCCTCATAAGCATCAACTTCTATATGAAAAACTATTCCGCTAATATTTACTGTTACTGTTTGGTTCATTATATATAGATTATAATTATTTTTTATTATCTCTGGCATTGCCAGTTCTTGTTAACTTAACTGCCTTAACTAAATCATCCCAAGTTGTTTCTAATTCTTTTAAAAACTCTTCACCAATTTTAGTTAACTGGTAATACTTTCTTGGTGGACCCGATTTTGATTCTTCCCACCTGTATGAAAGCAAACCAGCATTCTTTAACCTAGTTAACAAAGGATAAAGGGTTCCCTCTACAACTATTAGCTTCCCCGCTTTTAACTTTTCTATAATTTCTGAAGGATAAGCTTCTCCGCTTTTTAAGATGGAAAGAATACAATATTCTAATACTCCTTTTCTCATCTGTGCTTTTGTATTTTCTATCTTCATACTTGTATTACATATTAAATTACAATACAAAGATATAGGTTTTAAATTGTATTATGCAATACATAGTACTAAAATAACACATAACTACCTGATTTACAGATAGAATAATTTTAAACTAAATTTCAATTATCTCTTTTTTTCCTAAGAATTTAGGTTTTTTGTTGATAATGTAGAGATCTATTACCGCTTTAGTTTTGGCAAAATATTCTCTAATTCGAGTCTTTAATGAATACTTTTCAGGTGGATCTTGAGCAGCATAACCTACAGCATCTATTTTATATTTATTGGCAATAAATAATGCACGCTCTATATGAAACCTTTGAGAGATTATTACAATTTTACTTTGTCCAAACACTTCTTTACAACGGACAACAGAATCTAATGTTCTAAAACCAGCATAATCCAAGGTAATTGCACTCGCAGGTATTCCTTTTTGAATTAGAGCTTGCTTCATATGTTTGGGCTCATTGTATTCTTTTACACTATTATCACCACTTACAACGATGTGCTTTATTTTTCCTGAGTGATACAATTTAGCAGCGGCCTCAATTCTGTATTTGAAGTATAAATTGGTCGTCCCCCAACTCGTGTACCTACTCGTTCCTAATAACAAAGCCACTTTGTGGCCAGTTGGAGCATCAGCAATAGAATCATACACACTTTCTTTTGCCGAGTGAATTATGATCCAATTAGAAAAAACTATAAATAAGGTAAGTAAAAATAAACCGCCAATCGTCCATTTATTAAAAAAGAGCTTTTTTATTTTTTTGAACAAAGGTTTCATATACTATAAACGATATTTCTCAAAGAATAATGTATAAATCGAGTAAAACAAAAACCGCAAATAATACGCTTGCAATACCATTAGTAGTAAAAAATGCCAAATTAACCTTGCTTAAATCATTAGGTTTTACTAAAAAATGCTGGTAAGATAATAGGCCAATAAATAAAGTGCTTCCTATCCAATAAAATAAACCTAAATCAGCATAATACCCTGCATATAAAATAAATGCGGCAGTTATTATATGCATAAAGTTAGAAAGTATCAATGCATTTTTCTTTCCCATTAATACCGGAATAGAATGTAGTTTTTGTTCCTTATCAAATGCCTCATCCTGCAAAGCATAAATAATATCAAAACCACTTACCCAAAACAAAACAGCAAACGAAAAAAATAATGGTAACCAATTAAACTGGCCTATTACAGCCAAATATGCCCCAATAGGTGCTAATGATAATCCTAATCCCAACACCAAATGACAAAGTGCAGTAAAACGTTTAGTTAAGCTATATCCTAATACTACAGCCAAAGCAACTGGCGACAAATAAAAACACAACGGATTAATAAAATAGGTTGTAGCTATAAATAACAGACAATTTACAATCACAAAAATTAAAGCCGATTTTGGTTTTATGGTTCCATTTGGGATTTCTCTTACAACTGCAGTTCTAGGGTTGGCTAAATCAATTTTTCTATCAATAAAACGATTAAAAGCCATAGCTGCACTTCGAGCAAAAACCATACAAAGAACAACTAGAATTAATTTTACCCACAAAGGATAAAGTGTAGAAATTACAACTGGAGAAAGGGGAGAATCTGGAGCTATGGATGGTTCTAGAAGAATTAGTGAATGTGGTATTGTTTTTATCGCCAAGAAAAAACCAATAATAGCAAAAGGTAATGCAAAAATGGTGTGGCTAAATTTTATGAGTGATAAGTAGTTTTTCATTGTTTTAAAAACAAGACAAAAATACCAATACTAAATAAGTAATAAATTTAAAAATGAAACTTACTTTCTTAACTTTACAACTTTCAAACTTGATATCTAAAACAATGAGTGACGACAAAAAAGTAATTTTTTCAATGAATAAAGTAGGTAAAACGTTGCCTAACGGAAACGTAATTTTAAAAGACATCTACTTATCTTTTTTTTACGGAGCTAAGATTGGTATTATCGGGTTAAATGGTTCTGGTAAATCTACCGTAATGAAAATTATCGCTGGTGTAGAAGATAAATATCAAGGCGATGTAACGTTTGCTCATGGCTATTCAGTTGGTTATTTAGAACAAGAACCAAAACTAGATGAAACCAAAACGGTAAAAGAAATTGTACAAGAAGGTGCACAAGAAACCATTGATGTGTTGGCGGAATATGAAGCAGTAAACAACAGTTTTGGTGATCCAGACGTGTTGGATAATCCTGATAAAATGGAGGAAGTAATGAAGCGTCAAGCCGAATTGCAAGATAAAATTGATTCACTTGATGCTTGGGAATTGGATACAAAACTTAACCGTGCAATGGATGCGTTGAATTGTCCACCCGAAGAGGCGTTAATTAAAAATTTATCAGGAGGAGAATTAAGACGTGTTGCTTTGTGTCGTTTATTATTAAAACAACCAGACATTTTACTATTAGATGAACCTACCAATCACTTAGATACAGAGTCTGTTTATTGGTTAGAACAGCATTTACAGCAATATAAAGGAACAGTTATCGCGATTACTCACGATAGGTATTTCTTAGATAATGTTGCAGGTTGGATTTTAGAATTAGACAGAGGGCATGGTATTCCTTGGAAAGGAAATTATTCTTCTTGGTTAGATCAAAAATCGAAACGTTTAGAACAAGAAGAAAAAACAGAAAGCAAAAGAAGAAAAACTTTGCAGCGAGAGTTAGAGTGGACACAAATGAATGCTAAGGGAAGACAATCTAAATCCAAAGCTCGTTTGGCCAATTATGATAAATTGTTGAATGAAACGGCTAATGAGAAGGAAGCCAAATTAGAATTGTTTATTCCAAATGGTCCTCGTTTAGGAAATGAAGTACTAGATGTAGAAAACATTTCCAAAGGGTATGATGATAAATTATTGTACGAAAATTTAACATTTAAATTACCTCCCGCTGGAATAGTCGGGATTATTGGACCAAATGGTGCTGGGAAGACTACTTTGTTTAGAATGATAATGGGAGAAGAGACTCCAGACAATGGGAGTTTTAAAGTTGGAGAAACAGTTAAACTAGGATATGTAGACCAATCTCATAAAGATCTACTGGCAGAGAAAACAATTTTTGAAGTATTTTCCGGAGGAACCGAAATGATGGAATTCGGAGGAAGAACAATTAATTCAAGAGCATATTTATCACGATTTAACTTTCAGGGTTCTGACCAAAATAAAAAAGTAGGAATCCTATCTGGAGGAGAAAGAAACCGATTGCATTTAGCAATGACAATTAAGCAAGAAGCTAATGTTTTATTACTGGATGAGCCGACTAATGATTTAGATGTAAATGCCATCAGAGCCTTAGAAGAAGGATTAGAACATTTTGCGGGTTGTGCTGTCGTAATTTCTCATGATAGATGGTTCTTAGATAGAATTTGCACACATATCTTAGCATTTGAGGGTAATTCTGAAGTTACATTCTTTGAAGGTTCTTATTCTGATTACGAAGAAAATAGAAGAAAAAGATTAGGAACAGAACCAACAAGATTTAAGTATAAAAAACTCGTTAAAAGTTAATTATTTTTAACTTATATAACGTTTTTATTTCAAGATATTTAACATTTTTTTAAAATTCAATGCAACCTTTTATAAATAAGGGGAGTCTTAACCGTAGGTTAAGCAAAATTTAAACACTGAAAAATGAAAAAATTATCCTTACTTCTATCTCTTTCTATAATTATTTGTAATCTGGAAGCACAGATAACGGTAAGTAATGTTGCTCCCTATAATACTCCCGCCTTTTTAGTAAATAATGTATTATTGGGTAGCGGTGTAATTGCTTCTAACGTAAATTTCGCTGGACAAGGAGCCCAATTAGGTTTTTTTAATGGTGGGTTAAATGGAGCCCCTGCTTTAGGATTAGACTCAGGAATTGTAATTTCTTCCGGAGATGTAAATGACATTCCACCTGGAGGATTTCAACCTGATCAGGGTCAATATGCAGGACTTGGAGATCCTGATTTATTAGCAATTGCCCAATCTGTAACCTCAAATCCATCTGCAGCATCAATAACTTCTACAAACGATGCTGCCTTTCTCGAGTTTGATTTTACACCTGTTGGAGATTCTGTTAAATTTAGATTTGTTTTTGCTTCTGAAGAATACCCAGGAATAGCTGGAGGAGGATTCATTAATCAAGTATTTAATGATGTGTTTGCTTTTTTTGTGAGCGGACCTGGTATAGTTGGTCCCTATGCATCTCCAGCAGCATTTCCTAATGGTGCTATAAATGTTGCAGTAGTTCCTGGTACTAATATTCCAATTACGATTAGCTCAATATACGTTGACCCAACACAAACTCCTCCCTCATTGAACTCTCAATATTATATTAGCAATACGACTGAACAAAGTCACGAATTTAATGGATTTACCACTCCTATTGATATTCAATTTCAAGTACAATGTGGACAAACCTATCATTTTAAAATTGCGATTGCAGATGCTCAAGATGATTGGTTAGATACTGGGGTATTTATTGAAGCAGGTAGTTTTTCATCTAATGAAGTGGTACAAATAGATGTTGCCACCGTAACAGGCGATTCAACCATTTTTGAAGGTTGTGCAGGTGCTGTATTAAATTTTACTAGACCGGATACGGCTGGTGGATTGACCATTCATTATACGATTGGTGGAAATGCTATAAATGGTATCGACTATAATTTTATAGCCGATAGTATTATCTTTCAAGCTGGGTTCGATACCACTAGCTTAACAATTACTCCATTTACAGATGCTCTAAATGAAGGCACTGACACCATTATCATAACGGCATTCACTATTAATGCTTGTGGGGATACCAACATCTCGGTCGGTATAATCTTTATAGTTGACGTACCCGATATGCAAACTTTTGCACCTGATATTAATTTACCTTGTCCTTCATCTCTTTTACCTATTTCTGCATCTGCAACAGGAGCAGTACCTCCTTTTAGCTATGTATGGACAAATTCTCAAGGGAACACAATTGGAAATACATCAACAATTAATGTACAAGGGCTGCAAACCGACACCTTTTTTGTTAGTATAACCGATAGTTGTAATCTAATTACTAAACAAGATACCGTCATTATCACTCTAAATATTCCTCCGCTTACGCTTACAGTAAATAATGACACTACCATATGTCCCGGAGATCAAGTTATTTTAACCGCAGTTGGTGGAGGGGGAGTACCCGGATACACCTATACCTGGGAACCCTTTTCGGGTAGCCCTATTGTTAATTCTTCTATAACAGTTAGTCCGATAGTTTCTGACACTTTTATCGTCTCGATGATTGATGTCTGTAATACTATAACAATGTTTGATACCGTAATTATTAATGCAGATTACACCCCAATGACTGTTATAGTTCCTCTAGTGGAGTCTATTTGTACTGGACTACCTTTGGAGGTTTCAGCTGTAATCAATAATGGTAGAATGCCATATTCGGTAAATTGGACTGATGGAATTAACGCATACTCAGGAAGTCCTTTTACCTTTCCTACTGATGTTCCAACACAAGCTACTTTGAACTTAGTAGTGAGTGATTTTTGTAATCAAATAGAAATTGGAATGGTCGACATCGAAGTAATTGCATGTGCTATTATTGTTCCTAATGTTATTACACCTAATGGTGATGGAATGAATGATGTGCTGATTTTTGAAAATTTAGAACATTTTCCCAACAACCATCTAGTTCTTTTTAACAGATGGGGACAAAATTTATTTGAAACAGATGGCTATCAAAATAATTGGGATGGAGATGGACACAATCAAGGAACTTATTTCTTTACATTAGAATTAAACAATTCTGACAATACCATTCATAAAGGTACATTTACGTTATTCAAGTAGTTTTCTTCTCATCAGAAAATAAATTTAAAAGGCTTAAATTAAAAATTTAAGCCTTTTAAAAAGTCATAATACGCTAGCTTGTTTTGTTTTCTTAAATCTATTGAAGAATTTGTATGATACCTGTGTTTTTTTAAAAATTTAAGTTGTAATTTGTTCCACTCTTCTTTAGTAAAAGGGGCACCATATTCTTGTAGTTCTACATACAAAGAATCAGCAATTTTGTTTACATCTCTTCTCCCCAAGTAATCATAATCAGCATCACTCATTATTTTTTCAAGAAGCGTATTTGGTCTAGCCTTTATTCTGGTTGTTAAAATAATATCTCCAATAATTTTTACTTGTTTTTCATTATATCCGAATTTTGGCAATAC
>JAJCYN010000014.1 GCA_029262915.1 Flavobacteriales bacterium | reverse complement strand
CATTTACATCATAAGCAATTCCAACAGCAAAATGAGCTATTTCTAGTTCAACTGAAGGAGAAAAAGCATCACCAATTCGGTAATACCCACCAAAAGCAATAGCCATTCCTTTAAATGCACCTGTATATTTTGATTTTTCTTGTAAAGTATACCTAAATAATGTTCCTATGGTTATTTCTCGAGCAGGACCTTGTAATAAAACCAATAATTTGGGTTTTATCGCTAATTTGGAATTGGATAAACCAATAAACGATTCGGTATGAAATGCCCATTTAGAATACAACTTGTCTATTTCTCCAAAATCTATTTGTTGATTAGGGCGACTAACATGATAAAAAGCTAACCCTGCTTGTATTTTTAATTGATCACTAGAACTAAGTGTTTTTGCATTTTTACCATAATTCCATAAGGCTCCTGCCGAAAAATCGAAGTAATTAGTATTTTCAAATGCAAAATTTTCATTAGAACCCAAAGATGCGTCAAAACTTTGACCATTGAACTGGGAGCTCCATTGTAAATTATTAGGATCTATACTGTTTTGTGCCCATGACCCTATTAATCCAACCGAAGCAGAATTCTTATCATCTAAAAAGATAATGCTTGATAATGCTAAATTAATTTTTGTGGTTCCAAAATTAGTGGTTCCTGCTACATCTTTAAATGCATTAAGCCCCATACCGATATATCCATTTTTCCATTTATTTTTTAGTATGCCACCATCTATCGAAACGGAATAGGTTTTAAAAGGATTGGAGATACTTCCCCATTGGTCTCTATAATTTAATACTGCTCTAAAGTCACCATCAAATACTCCCGCAGTTGCTGGGTTTAAGGTTGTTGGTATTGCATCATACATTGTGAAATGGATATCTTGGGCAGAGCTGTTAATAGTTACTAGTAAACAGTTAATTGTTAGTAGAGTTATTAATACTATTTTTTTCATTGGATTTGAGTTTAAGGTTCAAAATTTGAGGTTTTACTATTGAACCTCAAACCACAAACGTTGAATTAATTACTAGTTTTACCTCATTAATGTTATGTCTCCTTTTTTTATTGCTTTTGTTCCATCTTTAAATGTTACATCTACATAATAAACAAATACGGCTTTATTCATTGCTTTTCCTTTAAAAGTTCCATCCCAACCCTTTTCTTTATTCGTAGTTTCAAATACTTTTTCTCCCCATCTATCATAGATAAAAAAGTTTAGTGTTTCTATTGTTTTACCCTCTACAAATACAATATCATTACTTCCGTCTCCATTTGGTGAAAATATATTTGGAACAAATATAATGTTTGTAAAATCTACGATAACAATTACGTCATCACTCACAGAACATCCGTTGCTATCCAATGTTACTGTATATGTAGTTGTTTCTTCGGGACTTGTAATGGTTGTTTGACACATTGTACAACTTAATCCATTTGGTGGTGACCATGTGTAAGTTCCTCCACTTCCAGCTGCAGTTAAGGTAGTACTTTGTCCTATTGTTATTGTTACATTTGGACTCGCAATGATGGTTGGCGTAGCTATAACGGTTATCGTTTGTATTATAGTATCGCTACCAATAGAATTGCTTACTATCAACTCTGAAGTATAAACTCCTGCTATTGCATAACAAACTGTCGGATTTTGTGCTGCTGATATTGTTGGATTACCGCCTGTAAATGTCCATGCCCAACTTAATGCTCCTGTGCTTAAATCTGTATAATCAATACAATCTCCTTCACAAATAAAGGTGTCACTTGCCATAAAATTAGCAATAGGAGATAAACAAGTTATTATCGTAAAATTAAAAGTTGCTGTATCTAAACATGTTCCAGCAGTAATGTATGTTACTACAAAATTACCGACTCCACTTGCTGCAATATTTATTTCTCCTGTACTTGCATTTATAGTTCCACTGTTATCAATACTAAAAAAACCACCATTAGTTGTGATTGAACTTGGTATTGGGTTAGAGTCTGTTACGCAATATACATTTTGAGTATAAATAAAACTTGCATCATCTTGTGGAATTACTATAACAGTTATTGTATCTGTATCCCCACAGCCTAATGTATAAGTAATGCTATGATTTCCTACTCCTGCAATATTAGGGTCAAATGTTCCATTTATTGTATCAGTAATACCAGTTCCATTCCAAATACCACCAGGACTAATAGCTGTGAGATTAACTGCTGCATCGTTGAAACAAAAAGGAGTTATCCCACTTGTATCAATTGTTACATCACAAGATATGGTTAATACCCATGGTGAAAAAGTAGTTTGACCAATAAAAGGACCTGTTGTTCCGATTCCAACTGTTACACCTGAAACTCCGGATCCAACTTGAGAATCCCATATATTTCCATTCCAATGCTGACCCATTACAAGATTAGTAGGACTAGAGGTGGTGTTTTCAATTCCTCGATAAGAAAAAGTTAAGTCAGCAGTTGTTGCGGGAGCTTGTATATCCCAAAACCTATCGATAGCAAATAATACTGAATCGGCTGTACCAAACATATTGGTTACGGCTCCAACATTGGTGAGCCCTGGTTTAGGTATGTTTTGTTGGTTGGTTGCCCATGTTGACATACTTACATTGCTATTCCCAACCGTTTTATTAAAAGTAAACGGAATGTAATCACTAGCATTAGCTCCTACTCCAAAAGGAAATACATAACTTCCTAAATTAGAATTTACAACCCATTTTATATAGTTGTACTGATTTTCAGAATGGATGTGACCACCAGAAACTGAACGAGTTATTCCTAAAGGACTAGGTTGGTTAACAACTACATTTATATTATTAGTTGCATTTCCTCCATCCAGAATAATGTATGCCCCATTTATAACTAAAGAATTATTTTGAGAATGTACCTCTGTAGTTTTTCCCAACAATAGAAGGAAAACTATACCAGAAGTCATTTTTAATATTAAGCTTAACTTTTCCATTTTTTATATTTTTTTATATTTTTTGAAAATCTATCCAAGAATCAACCTGTTCTATAGTACTAGGTCTTAAAAGAATTTTTCTATTCTTATCTATTAGGAACATTATCGGGGTAGAAAAAACATAATAATCTTTTGCAGCTTGAGTATTCCAACTTTTAAAATCGCAAGAAGATAGCCATGGAAAATTTTTTACAAATTCCGTGTATTCTTTTTCTTCAGTATCTAGTGCAACAAAGGCAATTTCTATCCCTTTAGATTTCCACTTATTGTAATAAGGAATCATTTTTGGGAGCTCTTGCTTACATTTAGAACACCAACTTGCACCAAAAACCATTAAAGTGTAATTGTTATTCATTTCACTTAGTTTTAAATTTGTTGGAATTTCTATGTTTCTTATTATTTTTTTACCTGAAAAAACAATGTCAGGAGCTATATTCCCTATTTTCATTTTTCTATAAGATTCTAATTCATTCGCTAAATCATCGTTTAGTTTGCAATTACTTTGGGAGAGTAATTGTAAGGCCAAATATTCTGAAGCTTTAAAGAGGCTCCGTTTTTCTAATAAATCAAATAAAAAAGCAGTTACTTCATTTAATAGCTTATCATTACCTTCTATATTCGATATTAAATAATCTGTTGAAAGATTCATTTCTTGATACATGGTTTCTAAAGGTTTTCCCATGTTTTCTAGCAGCAAATAATGCCCTTCAATTAAATCATCTAATATTCCACTATGGTATAATTTTGTTTCATTAAAATTAATTGTGTGAAAATCTTTGATGTGTTTAGGAATACGGTTGGTATACCTTTGTGCTGACAACGGCATATCTCCTAGTAATTTACGTAATGGTAAAAACCATGATACGTAGGTAGTTTGATCTAAATTTTTAATGTACTTAGCATCCTCAGTTTCTATTCTTTTAATTTCACTTTGTATTACGTTTAATTGTTTTTTTTCAGAATTAAAAATGGGTGTGCTTTTGTATTGAGGTAAAAGATGTTTCCACCCTGCTAATGCATTTTCTCGTTGTGCATGATCCTTTGCATACTCTTCAAATAACTGATTTTCTTTACTTTTTATAAATTGAATACTATCTGGTTCTTTTAAATGTGTTCCAATTAATCTAATTTGTTTTTCATTTAATACAATAAATAAGTTTGATTTATCTTTTGTTTCTATATAAGCCATTCCTTTATAGCTATTGTCATAGGTTAACGAGAAATTCCCTTTACTATCTATAATAGAATTAGCTAATTCTATTGTTTCAAAACCATTATAACCTAATAGTTGTATTTGTTGTCCTCTATGGTATTTTAGAGTGCCTGATACCTGGCTTAAACAACTAGTTATAATTGTTGTAATAAGTAATAGTGTTATAAATATTTTTTTTAATACCATCGCTTAACTTTTAATACATCTAACTGATATTCCATTTGATCGAATAGCAGGGTCGATAGTAGCATTACTATTAGTTATGTTCAGGGACATAGCGTTGAAACCATTAATTGTACTGCTCCAATAATAGCCACCAAAACTTAGATTGCTAAATATGCCATTGATACCACTTCGAAGACTATTTACACTTATTAATTTTAAGGGTGAAGCAAAAGCTCCTGCAGCATCATTTGTTGTCCAACTTAAGCGTTCAGCATTTAATTCTGGTTCAGTTGGTAAACGATATCCATTCGGACAAGGATTATTAATCCCAGCTACACCTTGCCATAAACTGTTATTTTGTGGTGAACGCCAATCAAAAATAGGGAAGACTGTTACTACAATAAAATCACTATGACCAGGTGAATCATTTGAACTAAGCGTTCCCGTTATAGAACTTGTCTTTTTTTCATGTCCATCAGAACATCTTCCCCATTGATATGTATCTCCATA
>JAJCYN010000013.1 GCA_029262915.1 Flavobacteriales bacterium | reverse complement strand
GGTGGAATTGTTTTTGGTTTAAAAATGGGCTTGGAAGGAAACGTTGGCTCACTGAACTCTTTAATGTTTGCCGTATTTCCTTATGTAGCTTTTGCTATTTTTATTATAGGGAGTATCTATAGGTATAAAAGTAAAGGATTTAAAGTATCCTCATTATCTACTCAATTCTTAGAAGGTAAGCAGTTGTTTTGGGGATCTCAACCATTTCACTGGGGATTATTAGTTTTATTTTTAGGACATCTAATCGCTTTTCTTTTTCCAAGAACACTTATTGCTTTTAATGGAGATCCTGTAAGATTATTAATTCTAGAAATATCTTCTTTTGCTTTTGGTCTGTCTGCATTACTTGGATTAATTCTTTTAGTAAAAAGAAGGTTAACTACAACAAGATTAACAATGGTAGCTAATAAAATGGATATGTTAGTTTATGTTGTATTGTTCACTCAAATAGTAAGTGGTTTAAGTATCGCTCTTTTTGCAAGATGGGGTTCTACTTGGTTTGCTAGCTCTTTAACTCCTTATTTAAGGTCAGTATTTGCTTTTGATCCAGATTTGAATGTCGTAAATGCAATGCCTTGGTTTGTTCAAATACACATTATTTCAGCATTTTTTATTATTGCAATTATACCATTTACAAGATTTATGCACTTTTTGGTTGCTCCTATAGACTATATTTGGAGAGATTATCAATTAGTGGTATGGAATTGGAATAAGAAAAAGATTAGAAAATCTACTACTTATTTCCCTGGTAAAGAGATTAAGAATCATTAATGTAATAAGTTAGTTTTAAACTAAGTAAAAAGAGGTCTGTTACTAGTAACAGACCTCTTTTTTGTTTTATGACCTATATCACAAAATATCTTGCTATAAAACAATTAGAATGTTGACTCTTCTCATGTTTCATGTATTAAGCACTAGTTACTTTTATATCATAATTAAAAAATATAAACAAAAACTATAAAACAATGAGAAAGGGAATATTTAGTACAGCACTTTTTTTAATATTAGGTGTTTATTCTTATGGGCAATTTACCTTAGATGGTGAGATAAGACCTAGATTTGAGTACCGACATGGTTATAAAACAGTTGCAGATTCAGCACAAGATGCTGCTGCGTTTGTTGAGCAACGTATGCGACTTAATTTTGGTTATAAAACAGAAGGTTACATTTTTAGAGTAAGTTTGCAAGATGTGCATGTCTGGGGTAGTCAACCGCAATTAATCAATACAACTGCCAAGCAAAATGATGATGGTACTTATTTAAGTATTCATGAGGCTTGGGGGCAAGCATTAATATCAGAGAATTTTTCTTTAAAATTTGGTCGTCAAGAGATTGTATTAGATGATCATAGAATTTTTGGACATGTTGGTTGGACAGCTCAAGCACGTAGTCATGATGCAGCCATTTTAAAGTTCAAAAAAGACAAGTTTAAAGCTGATTTTGCTGTAGCTTACAATCAAGATAAAGCAGCTTTAGCAAATACAATAGCAGGCAAAGGGAGTTATAAAGCATTTCAATACTTATGGTTACATAATGGTTTTGGAGAAAACTTTGGAGCAAGTGTATTATTTTTAAATAATGGTAAAGAACAATTGGATTCAACAAGATTTTCTAATCAACCTGTTAAAGCTGTTTACAAAGACAATTATAGCCAAACAATAGGTACCCGTTTAACTTATAAGAAAAATAAATTAGCCGTTAATGGATCGGTTTATTTTCAAACAGGGAGACATGGTGATAGAACACAAGTGTTTAGCGATGTAGAAGGTGAGTATAATAAAGAAATAGAAGGGTTGAATTATGGTGTTGAATTTTCTTATAAAATTACCGATAAAATTACTGCAGGAGCTGGTTATGAGTATCTAAGCGGAAATAGTCAAATAGATACAAGTGCTTCGTATAAAAGAACGAACCATGCTTTTACACCATTTTATGGAACCAACCATAAATTTAATGGGCTTATGGATTATTTCTATGTAGGAAACCATATTGGAAGTGTTGGTTTACAGGATATTTATGTTAAAGCGAAATACAAAGGAGAAAAGTTTTGGATAGCTGCAACTGCACATATATTTTCATCTGCCGAAGATGTTTGGGATGGATTCAAATATGGTAAAGATTTAACTGTAGCAAACACTACACTTACAAATGATCTTATAGCAGCTACTAATCAGGCTGAAATTGATGCTGCTAACGCAAAATTTAATTCGTTCACAAATACAAAATACACTGATTATACAATGTCTGCAGGATTAGGAACAGAAATAGATTTAACTTTGGGGTTTAACTTATCAAAAGGGGTTGCATTTAAAGCTGGATATTCAATGATGTTCGCTACTGAAACTTTAGCCTTTTTAAAAGGAACTACAAATTATGAAGGACAAGGGAATATAGATGAAACGAGTAGTTGGGGTTGGGCAATGATTATTATTAAACCAAATTTTACAGAAAAGAAATCAAAAAAATAAATTCAGACAAATTGTTTTAGTATACAATTTATTAGTTAGGTTTAAAAAGGCTATGGAAACATAGCCTTTTTTAGTAGTAAGATGACATTATTTATTTGGTTTTATGATTTAAATCATATTAAATAATTATGACTACCGTAATTTTATTAAATATATAACGCTTAATTTTACTAAGATGAAAATAATAGATGCAAAAACAGGAAGTAGGCTAAATGCTGAAGGAAAAGCAATTATTAAAAAGCTTAAAGAAGATGATCCATTACAAAGAGATGTATATAAAGGAGACGAATTAGGTGAGAATTCTCCTATGGATCCGCCAGATGCATATGATGAAGATGCTACTAATGTTGATGGAATCAAATATGAAGATTTAACGACTTCATTAAAAGATATGATTGATGAGCACAATGAATTAACAGCACATGCTGAAAAATTTGAGAAGGCGTTAGGAGATTTTCATGAAAGTTCATATCATTTCACACAAGAGATTAATGATCGATTTAATGAATTTTTTAAGTATTTTGATAATCATATTTTACCACATAACAGAAAGGAAGAACGCCATTTATTTCCTATTTTACATAAAAAATTAATTGAATCTGGAGAGCATAGCCCTAATAAAGAAAAAGAAACTGCCGTTGATTTAATGGAAGATGACCACGTTAAGTTTATACAATTGGCATCACTTACATTTAACTTATTGGGGTTAGCATCTCGTTTACCAGACAATCATTCTAGAGCAATTACATTTGACTTAGCCTACCATAATGGTAAAGAATTAATAGAGTTGTTAAGGTTGCATATCTTTAGAGAAGATAATACTATTTTTCCGTTAACTCAGAAATTATTATCGGAAGAAGAATTAAAAATTTTAAATAAAGAGATACACAGTTTTAATGAATAATACTCCTAAATATATTGTAGATGGTTTTGGTAGAGTGCATGATTACTTGAGAATATCACTTACTGAAAGGTGTAACTTAAGGTGTTTTTATTGTATGCCTGAAGAAGGAATTGAATTGCGTGATAAATCGGAATTTATGACTTCAGAGGAAGTGCTTTTTATTGCAAAAAAATATGTTGAGTTAGGGGTAAAAAAAATCCGATTAACAGGAGGGGAACCACTGATTAAAAAAAATGCAGAAGAACTGATTCGTGAACTCGGAAAATTACCTGTAGAACTTTCTATCACTACCAATGCTATATTGGTAAATCAATTTATTGATGTGTTTAAAGAAGCGGGAATTAAAGCTATAAATGTAAGTTTAGATTCATTAAAAACAGATAAAATTGATGACATATCAAGGAGAAATTATGGTGATAGAATATTATCAAACATCAATTTATTAATTGATAATGGCTTTAAGGTTAAGGTGAATGCTGTTGTTATGAAAGGTGTTAACGATAATGAAATTATTGATTTTATCGAATGGACAAAAGATAAAGCTATCACTGTCAGGTTTATTGAATTTATGCCTTTCGGAGGTAATAAATGGAGTTGGGATAAAAAAATAACTCAACAACAGATGTTAGATAAAGTTTATAATTTTTATCCTAAAGCAAATGTCGTTGATATTGAGTCAAAACCTAATGATACTGCTGTAAATTTCCATATAAAAGGTTATAAAGGAAGCTTTGGAATAATTAGTACACTTACCAATCCATTTTGTAAAACATGCAATAGAATACGTCTTACAGCCGATGGAAAAATTAAAAATTGTTTGTTCTCAAATGATGAAACAAACTTACTAAGTTCTTTACGAAAGGGAGATGATATTGTTCCTCTAATGATAAGTTCTATTCAAAATAAGAAAAAAGAGAGAGCAGGAATTACTTCTTTTAACGATGTTGAAAGTGAAGGGATTTTTCTTAAAAATAGAAGTATGACTACTATTGGTGGTTAAATTATTTTCTCTACTATTTCCTCTCAATGAGCTATATGATTTAACTCATTGTATTCAATCCTTTTTTAGAGTTATTTTAGTTTCAAAATTAATTTATTGGAATCATTGGTTAGCATAGAGAGAATATTGAAAGACAAATATGAATCAAAGACATATTTTAGTGTCAATGAATCTATTTTTAACGAAGGAGATGAATTAACAGGAATTTATTTTATTAAAAAAGGTAAAGTAAAAGTAACTCGTTCCGCAAAAAACAAGATAGCTATGTGGTTTGCTAACCCAATGGAATTCATAGGGTTAAGCTCTTTTTTTAATGATTCAGAAAATTACTCATTTAGTACAATTGCTTTTGGTGGAGGTGTAGATACTGTATTTATTCCTACTAATGATTTTAAGAAATTATTGAATGATTACCCAACTTTTAAGAAAGATATTATTCAGATACTTTGCGACAGAATTAATTATACTAGGAACAGAATTTGTAATATAAAATCGCAAAATATAAAAGAACGATTTTTAAACACCATATTACTTTTAGTAGGAAAGGAAGAAGTTAATAAGACTAAAGTGAAAATTTCTTTTTCTGTTGATGAATTATCAGAATTAACAGGAACATCAAAACAATACATCAAAAAGTTGATTACCGAATTTCAAAGAAAGAAACTACTTGAAATTAAAGGAGATAAATTGATTATTAATTTGACGGAATTAAAATCACTTATTTCTAACTAAAATTTAATTTTTGAAAGCTCTGTTTTTTGCGAAATAGTACGAGCTTCTCCTAAAGTTTTAATCCCCATAGCTTCTAATATTGGTATCAGTTTAAGAAATACTTCTGCAGTTACCAATGAATCACCTAGAGCAGTATGTCTCCCGATAATTTCTACACCACATTTTTCAGCTATATCTTCTAAATTATGGATTTCTTGTTTAGGGTTGCATACAGCAGATAGTAATAAAGTATCTAAAACAGGATTATTAAATTTAATGCCTGTTTGTTCTTCCTTTAATTGTAAAAATCGCATGTCAAAAGCTGCATTGTGAGCAACTAGTATTGTGTTGTCTGCAAACTCATGAAACATAGGGAGTACTTTATCAATCGTAAGTTTGTTGTCCAACATCTCGGGATAAATTTCGTGAATCTTTAAAGATGTTAGTGGTATATTCCGTTGAGGATTGACTAATTCATCAAAGGTCTCTTCGTTATTAATTTTTCCTTCATATACTCGAACACCGGCAATAGAAATAATTTCATCACCACCAGAAGGGTCTAACCCCGTTGTTTCAGTATCAAAAACAACATATGTTAAGTCCTTGAGTAAGACATTATCCATATCTGTACTTTGTGCTGAATGATCAAATAAATCGGAATTGTAAAATACAGGTCTTGATTCTCTAGGATCTTTAATACTTAATTCACTTTCTTGTTTATAAATAGCTACATCCAGCTCAATTTTAGAATGGTTATCAATGCTGCTTTGATCTGATATTATAGTATTAAATTTTTGATTGGAGGATTTAAATTTGGCTTCATTTCCACTCCAATTAATTTGTAGTTTGTTGTTTTCGGATAATCCTATGCTAATTGTTTTAACATTTAAACCTTTTAAATAAGCAGAAAGTTCCATTAGAAAGTCAATAACGTATTGATATTTGATGTTTATCCAAATTCCGTTTTCTGTAATAAAATTAAATTGATTTTTAGTTCTCATATTAACAATAGAAGCAATTTCATCTAAAATTATATGTTGATTTTGGTATTCTTCTACGTTGTTTTCTTGAATATCTTTTGTTATGTCGTTAAATGTGATGACATAACCAGAAACTGTGTTAGTGTCTTTATTTTTTAATATTGATGAAACCTTAACATTTAAGTATTGTACTTTATAACGAGTAGTAATAAAATGATAAATATTAGGGCTGTCTTCTTTTTTTAAGCTGTTGTGTAATTCCTCCAAGGCGTAGGCAATTGGGGTTCTGTTAAAAACGCCAAATAATGATCTCCCCAAACCTAATCTGGAAAAACGACCTACTTCATCGTGTTTTACAGAGTTAAATATCTCATAAGCTTGGTGATTGCACATCATAATTCTACCATCGTGATTACATATTATTACCCCATCAGAAATAATGTTCATTAATGTTTCGAGTCTTAATTTTTCATCTTCAAAACCTGCTTTAGATTCTGTTACAATGTTCTTTACATCAGATTTTAATGAGATATAAGAATCTGCCAAATCATTAATTACACTTGTTAAATTGTGAGTTTCTAACGCTCCAACAGGTTTAATCCGATATTTTGCATTGGCAACAGAAATTAATCGTGTTTCTTCAGCAAGCGTCTCAATAGGAGAAATATAGTTTCTAAAAATGTAGAGAATAAATTGTGAGCTAAAAAAAAATACTACAATCATAGCCAATGAACCATAGGTAATTACTCTTCCAAATATCTGGCTTCCAAATGCTCTTTCTTCTTCATTCATATCTGTCCACATTAGTAAAATGGCAAGATTTACTACCGCTATTGCTCCAATAGCAGTAACCATAAAAAAGAACCAGTGTTTTTGTCTTGTATTCATTTTCATAATTGTAATATTATTTCATTGACCAAGGTATACTTAGTCCAGTAACTTCTTTAAATGCGTAATCCTGAACTTCATAAATAGTTTTTAACACATCTTTTAATTTTCTTAATTCTATTTGACTTAAATCTTTAGGGTCAACAGTGTGGTCTAATGATTTTATTTCAGTGTCCATTGTAAATTCTAATTTAAATCTCAATTTTAGAATAAAATCAAAAGCAACGTGCACACTATCAGCTAATGATTTTGGCATATTACCTTTTTCTAAGATACATTGTAATCTTTTTAATGTATTTGTCTCTTTTATTTCATTATGGAGTGCTAATAGTCTTATTGCTGCATCTAGTGGTGCAGTTCCTTCTCTTTTTATATCAAATGATGGAGGTATAACTTTAAAGAAATCTGGAATTCTCCATTGCCATTTTCTAACAGGAGGACGACTGGCTTCTAATAAATTTTCCGAAAAATGGCGCATAAAAAAGTTGTGGTTGCGGGAGAATACTTTGATTGCGGACGAGCTTAGAGATCCGCCCGTAAATTGGCCGGTAAAATTGCGGACTTGGTGTCTCCTTGTTGCGGCGGGATGTATTTTTTTCCTTATCGGATTGGTCCTGAGTGGGCCC
>JAJCYN010000012.1 GCA_029262915.1 Flavobacteriales bacterium | reverse complement strand
ACTTGCCATATACTAACCGTTAAACGAAAAAAATAAAATCTATTTCTTATTTAACAATCCTTAACATTTAAAATCAGCTACTTAGCCACTTTATTCCTATATTTGGTTAAACTAAAAAAATAAATTATGTTTAGAAAAGGTATTTCAGTATTACTAGCAACTCTTACATTATTTTTTACGGTACTAGCAATTTTAGGTATCTGGGAAATTATTGAGGTGAAAAATATAGCTTGGAAATCGTTGTATTCAATATTCGTAATTTTTATTGCGTCAGCAATTATTCTTTTTATATTTTCTGTAATTTATAAAAGCGGAGATGACAACATTCCTCCTCCTCCAAACTCATAAATTGCTAATAAATTCTTTTAAAGTAAACCTTCGATAATTTTTTCTATTGAGTAACCGTCTGCTTCTGCTTTGTAATTTCTTACAATTCTGTGGCGTAATATAGGCTCTGCTACTGCCTTTACATCTTCTATGTCTGGCGAATATTTTCCGTTTATTGCAGCATGGCATTTAGCACCAATAACTAAATATTGAGATGCTCTTGGTCCTGCACCCCAACTTAAATAGCTGTTTACTACATCAGATGCTAATTCATTTCCAGCTCTAGTACTTGATGCTAGTTTAACGGCATACTCCATTACATTATCAGCTACTGGTAATTTTCTTATTAATTTTTGAAAATAAATAATTTCTTCGGCACTCATCACCTTATTTAACTGAACTTGTTTATCAGTTGTTGTATTTTTTACAATCGATAATTCTTCTTTATACTTTGGATAATCTACCCAAACATTAAACATAAAACGATCTAATTGTGCTTCTGGTAAAGGATAAGTTCCTTCTTGTTCTATTGGGTTTTGAGTTGCTAAAACAAAAAATGGCTCTTCTAATTTATATTGATGCCCTGCAGCTGTAACAGTTCTTTCTTGCATTGCTTCCAACAAAGCTGATTGAGTTTTAGGGGGGGTTCTATTAATTTCATCAGCTAAAATAATGTTAGCAAATAACGGCCCTTTAACAAATTTAAAATTCTTACTCTCATCCAAAACCTCAGAACCTATAATATCTGAAGGCATTAAATCTGGTGTAAATTGAATTCTATTAAAAGACAAACCTAATGAATCTGATATAGTACTTACTAAAAGTGTTTTAGCCAACCCAGGAACCCCGACTAGCAAACAATGACCTCGGCTAAATATAGAAATGAGTACTTTTTTAATAACATCATCCTGTCCTACTATTACTTTACCAATTTCTTTAGTAAGCTCTTTATATCTGTCAACGAAAGCATCTATAGCTTCTACTTCTGATTTATATTGATTTTCTGACATAATTTTTATAAACGATTAAAATACTAAAAATAGTTTTACTTCACCCAAGTATTCTGAAACTTACACGTATTATAAGATTCGTCCAATTTAATGTAGGTTTGATTAATCTTACCTAAAATCCATTTCTTCGTTTCATCACTCTGCTTGCTGGCTAATGCAGCATTTTGTATTTTAGCATAATCAGTATCAAAAGCTGCTTTATGAGGAGCTGTTTTAGTAATCAGTTTAATTATCCTATATCCTTTTTTTCCATCTTGGCTTTGTGCTGGTACTGGTTTGTATATTTCTCCAGGACTCATCTTATCAATTGTATAAAATACTTGTGGGTTTACTTGGTCAATATCAAAAAGAGAAGTTCCTGTTTGAGAATTAACTACCAATCCTCTACTTTTTTTTGTTTTATCATCATCTGAGTATTTTTCTGCTAATTGTTCAAAAGTTAAAGTATCTGTTTCTAGTAAATTATATATGCTATCTGCTAAAACCTTGGCTTTTTCGATTTGCTCTGCTCCTATTTTTACTTTAACTAAAATGTGTCTCACATTAACTTTTTGTCCTCTCCTTTCTATTAACTGCATAATGTGATAACCAAATTCAGTTTCTATCACATCTGATACTGCTTCATTTTTAAGCTTAAAGGCTATAACGGAGAATTCAGGAACTAATTCTGCTCTTCCTAAAAAACCCAACTCTCCACCATTTTTGGCCGAACCTTCATCTTCAGAATATAAGATAGCTAAAGTTGAAAAATCTTCACCTCCAATAATCCGTTCCCTAAAACCATTAATCTTATCTTTTGCTTCTTGCTTTTCAGCTTCATTTTCGTGAGAATTAATTAAAATTTGAGCGTATTCTACTTCTGATTCAATTAATGGTACACTATCTTTATTTAACTCATTAAAATAGGTTTTAACTTCTTTAGGCGTAACTTTAACACTTGATGTTATTTGTCCTTGCATTCTTTGGCTAACCATTTGCTCTTTTACTATAGTTCTAAATTCTTCTTTAATTTCAAGAATAGACTTTTTATAGTATTGCTCTAATTTTTTTTCAGATCCAATTTGTGCAATAAAATAATTCATTCGTCTATCAATCTCCCCTTCAACTTCAGATTCTGACACTGTAACACTATCTATGGAAGCTTGATGCAACAGTAATTTTTGGAACAATAACTCTTCTAATAATTCACACCTTGCATTATCATCAATTAATACACCTTGTGCTCTCATAGAAACTATTTGAGATTCTAAGTCTGATTTTAAGATAACATTACTACCAATAACTGCAATTACCTTATCAATTACTTTACCTTCCTCTTGTGCTTTTACACTAAAAGAAATAGTTAATGTTGCCACTACTAGTATTACTATTTTATTCATCATTTTTATAGTCATATATTTCAATATCCTTACTCATTAAGGCTTCTTGATATAAATCATTCCTAATTTTATTTATCAAACTTAACTTTCTTTTATTAATAATAATATTTTTAATATTATGTGCCTCAAAGCTTAATGGGGAAACGTCATTTTTAAGTTTATAATCTTTAATGTGGACAAAATAGAATGACAAAGAATCCTCTACTTCAATATTTTTAATATTTCTTAAAAATTCTTTCGTTTCCGGTACAGTAATAGGAACTTCATTTTTTAATTCCTCAAAAAGTATCCATTGCTCATCCATTAAATGAAATTTTTCTGCATATTGATGAGCCAGCTCATTAACCTTTTCAATATCTTTTGGTTTTTTTAATTTATATAGCTTTCTTATTTTGTTAACTTGAGGTGTTTTCTTATTTACTTTTAAATACCTGACTTTTACAATATTGTCTTTTAATTCAAAATTCTGGTTATTATTATCATAAAATAGCTGTATTTCTTCGTCTGAAACACTAGTATCTATACGTTGTGTTATTAATTCTTTTTCATAGGAATAAATGATTAATGACCTTCGATAATCTTCTAATTGTTTTTGAAAATCTTTCTGATTCTCTTTTAAATTTAATTCTGCTTTGTGAAGTATTAAATTATCTTTTATCCAACTTTGGATATAATTATTAATAATGAGAGTACTGTCTTCTATTGTTGTAGCAACAGGAACAATGCCCTGAATATCAGAAAAAAGTAAGTGCTTATTTCCTACCCTTGCTATTGATGTATTATCCGTCTTATCCTCAAAAAAAGAACAAGAAAATAAAACTGGTACTAATAAAAGTGTTAATATTCTCATAAATTAAAAGCAGCCAACAGCAATATTAACAGCTTAAATGTTTTTAACAGATTTACTTAACTAATTTTAACACTTCTTTCTTTACTTCTACCTTATATTTAGCTTTCAATGTTTTTATCCATTCTTGCTCTAAGTGATTTTGATAATCAGAAGTAATCAGACCTTTAATTTCACTTAATTTCTTAGGCTCTGGTGGTAATGCATTTTTAACTTCTATAATAATAACATTTTTATCTTTTTTAAATGTGGAAGAGGTTCCTTTCTCCCATGATGCTTTATCTATTTCTTCATCATCTCCCTTAGAATATAGATCTTCTTCAATTTTTAATGATAACTGACTTTCGGTATTAATCATTTTTAAAACATCATCATTAGTGTAACCTTTTTTTGTTTTTTTCTTCAGTATTTTCGCTACATTTTTTCCAATAGTTTCATCATTACATACATACTTTGTCGCTTCTACTCTTTCTCCCCACATATATTTACTCTTATTGCTTTCATAATATTTTTGTAATCCTATGGTATCTTTTACAGCTTTAGACCATACTTTTTCGTCTGTCAAATCAAAGAGTAATATTCCATCTCTATATTCTTGCATTAACAACTTAAATTCCTTGCTTGTTTTTGATAATCTTGAATCTTTAAAATCTATAGCTGTTTTCTCTAAAACTGAATTATAAATTCTATTAACCTCAGCATTGGTATTGATTTTCTTTTTACCCCTACTTTTTTGTTTTTCTAAATGGTTAGCAAAATCGAGCTGAGTATATTCTACTTTATCGCCATCACTAGCATAAAACCCAAACATTAATTTGTTGTATTTTTTATGCTTATCTGCTTTATAAGTCCCTAACAGCAGCTCATCTTGAGTAATGAGTTTATAAAAATCATTTCTTTCTTTAATGTTTTCAACAAAACCGTTGTCATCTTTTATTTTCTTTAATAAAGCCTCTTTACTTTTATTAGACCTAGAGTCTCTAGAAACTTTTGCTTTGGTATTGTTATAAAGATCTTCATAAGAAGCAAGTTCTTTTAAACCTAATCGTTTAATTATATGCCAACCAAAATCAGTTTGAATAGGATTAGAAATAGCTCCGTCTTTAGTTAAAGAAAAAGCTGCATTTTCAAATTCCTCAACCATTTTCCCTGCGTTAAATTCAGGTAACTCTCCACCCTTTCTGGCAGAACCTTGATCATCCGAGAATTGTTTAGCTAAAGAAGCAAAATCTAATCCTTCTTTGGTTAACTTCTCGTAAATCTCATCAATCTTTTGTTTTTTAACTGCTGCGGCTTCACCTGTTAATTTCCTATCTGTTTTAACCATTATATGTGCGGCCTTAATGGTTCCACGAGTAGCTCTTTTATCTACCACTTTTATAACATGGTATCCAAACCTAGTTCTAACCAATTTCGAAACTTCCCCAACTTTGGTTGTATAGGCAGCTGTTTCAAATGGATACACCATATGTAATGCCGAGAAATACCCCAAATCACCACCGTTTTTCTGAGCTGAAGGATCAGTTGATAATTCTTTAGCAACTTTAGCAAAATCTTCTCCATTAACAACTCGTTTTCTAGCTTTAAGTGCTTTATTATA
>JAJCYN010000011.1 GCA_029262915.1 Flavobacteriales bacterium | reverse complement strand
CTAAACGTTTAAAAACCATAATAGGGCTTGAAACTGTTGGTTATGCTACTGGTATGGCAGGAATGTATCATCTGTGGTATAAAGATATTCCGAGTTCTTCTTTTCATACCTTTAATGATAACAGGGAATGGAACCAAATGGATAAAATTGGCCATGGAATGACCTCATATTACCTTGGTAAGGCAGGTTATGAAGTGTTAAAATGGAGTGGAGTAAGTCGTAAAAAATCCATTTGGTACGGAGGAACGTTAGGCTTATTCTTTTTAACTTCAGTGGAAGTGTTTGATGGTTATTCATCTGCTTGGGGATTTAGTTGGGGAGATGTTGGTGTAAATACTGCAGGTTCTATACTTTTTATAGGTCAACAATTGGCTTGGAATGAACAGCGGATATTGTTGAAATATTCTTTTCATCAAACTAGTTTTGCCAATTTAAGACCAAATTTATTAGGTGAAAACCTAATACAAAATGCTTTAAAAGATTATAACGGACAAACCTATTGGATGAGTGCTAACATTGCTTCTTTTTTAGGAGACAATACGAATTTTCCTAAATGGTTAAACATAGCAGTTGGTTACGGTGCAGATGGAATGGTGGGAGCTTTTGATAATTCATTTGACCCAACAATTATAAGACAACGACAATACTATTTAAGTTTAGATATTGATCTAACCAGAATTAAGACCAAAAGTAAATTCGCCAATGCAGTTTTAGGTGCGTTTGGATTTATAAAATTTCCTTTACCAACCCTAGAGTTTAACCAACATGGTAGCACAAAATTTTATGGAATTTATTTTTGAGATTAACTTATTTAGCCAAGATATGTTTTAGCTTTTATAACATCTGCTCAATCCAATCAACAACTATGCGTTCTTTATTGAGATAAATTAATGTCAGGCCAATCATATCATAGAAACCATGTACTAATACTGCTAAAATTAAATTATCTCGATTCTTATAAAATACCATTGAAAAACAAAATCCTACCAATCCAACAGCGATCATCCCAGCAGGTCCTTGGTAATAATGAGACCCTCCGAAATATATCGAAATGATAATAGCAGAAATAAACCATGCTTTATCGGTAGCCCCAAAAAGCTCTGCGAACTGTTTCATGTAGTAGCCACGAAATAGAAGTTCTTCACCAAACGCTGCAAAAATCCACATTACTACTATCAAAATAAAATAATTTATGAAATCATTTCGAATATCATCTACAGAACTCAAATCGATTGCTCCAAGGTAAATTTCAAGGAATGGCTGTATGAAAATATCAACACAAATAAAGATTAGTATAGCTATGATTATACTCTTTAAGATTGTTTTTTTACAAATTCTTTTGTCAAATCCAAATTTCGACCAGCGAAAATCACCTCCCCATAAGATTAAAAAAACGATAAATATCCCATAAAAATAACCGAAATTCCGATCAAAATAAGATAGAAAAGTAGAAACCAAGATGGTAATTATTACTACAAGTGGCTTAGTTAGAATTGTATAAATTTTATTTCTCATCAGGTTAAATTATTTTAACAGATTAATATATTTAGCACTTACTATCCTTTTTTACTGAAGGTTTCGTCTAATGCCAAAGAATTTTCTATATAATAAATAGTTCTATTATTTTTAATTGACCATAAACGAAGTTAATCGTTTTAAAGAAATTCTAGATATTTATGAGCAGGTTTATCTAATAATTTTTGGAAATCCAAATAAAAGTATCACCTTTGCAACCGCTACTCAAAAAAGAAGTAGCTTATGTGAACCAGCCAATTGGTTAAAACACTCCAGCGAATTAAGTCCCGCTAAACGTTTTATACCAGTTCGGTATAAAATATAGACTATGACATTTAAAGACTTAGGTTTAAGTGAAGAATTACTTAAAGCAGTAACAGCAATGGGCTTTGAGAAGCCCTCAGAAATTCAAGAAAAATCTATTCCAGAATTACTAGATACGGAAAGAGATTATGTTGGTTTAGCTCAAACGGGAACAGGTAAAACTGCCGCTTTTGGCTTACCAATGATACAGCAAATAGATACGGAGTATCGTGCAATACAAGGATTAATTCTTTGTCCAACACGTGAATTGTGTATACAAATTGCCAAAGAAATGACGCAGTATGCAAAATATGCTGATGGAGTAAATATAGTTGCTGTATATGGTGGAGCCAGTATTTCTGATCAAATTAGAGCAATTAAAAAAGGAGCAAACATTATTGTTGGAACTCCTGGAAGAACAATAGATTTAATAGGTAGAAAGGCATTGAAGTTTGACAGTGTTTCTAAAGTGGTGTTAGATGAAGCAGATGAGATGTTAAACATGGGCTTTAAAGAAGATATTAACGAGATTTTAGAATCTACGCCTGCTTTTAAAAGAGTATGGTTGTTTTCTGCTACTATGCCAAGAGAAGTTGAGCGTATTTCCAGTAACTATATGGAAGATCCGATTAAAATTACAGTTGGAACAAAAAATAGTAGTGCAGCGAACATTGACCATAAGTTCTGTTTGGTAAATG
>JAJCYN010000010.1 GCA_029262915.1 Flavobacteriales bacterium | reverse complement strand
ACTTTAAATGAACGAAATGAGAAAGTGTCTGGAATGGAATAAAAAATAGTTTTGTTATCATTTGCCCATACAGGGTCCCCTGTAGTATTAGGTATTGTATCTTCTAACCACTTTCCTGTTGAAAGGTCTTTAAATATCAATGTAAACAATCCTTCTGCTGTTTCATCATAACCATAAACCATTATTCTATTATTAGGAGAAACATGTAATCCAAAATTACTCACCTCAAAATAGTTATGACCAACAGCCATTTCATTTACATCCAATAGAATTTCTTCTTGGGTGCTATTTAACTCTTTTTTACGAACATATTCGGGGTATTCATTCCCTTCTTTATAACGAGTATAATAGAAGAATCCATTATCCTTGTATGGTACAGAATTCGTTTTTTGTGCTATCCGTTTAACCATTTCATTGTAGAGTTTTTTCTGAAGTGATTCAGTTGGTTTCAATACTGCTTTTGTGTACTCATTTTCAGCCTTGATGTGTTCTAAAAGTTTCGGATTTTCGGAATCATCCATCCAATAATAATTATCTACTCGGACATGGTTGTGATGCACAATTTCTGTTTTGATTTTATCCACAACTGGGGATTGCTGTGCTAAAACAGAACTAATCGTTTGAATTAGGATTACTAAAATAAAATATCTTGTATGCTTTTTCATTGCCAATTTCTTCTCAAACGATTCCAATATCTACTTAAATACCTCTAAAAGTACTTAAAATATTAAAAGTTGAGATTATTCGTTACTTTAGAAGTGTGAAAAAACTCCTTACCATACCTTTTTTCTTGCTCACTTTTTTTAATATGCTGGCTCAGACCGTAGAATCCAGTACTAAATATGATTTCAAGGAAATTGAAAGAAAAACCGACTCAATTAACATGTATTGGTATAATCTGCATCATAACCAATATAGAAAATGTAGTAAATACTTTAAGAAGAAAAAGTATGATAAGTCTAAAGCATGTTATCTTGAAATTGAGAAGCTATTTGATGTGAATTCAAAATTAGATTCTACCAGTTTAAGAACAACAGCTTCGGTATATGAAAGTCTTATCAGGAAAGCTGATAACTTATTTAATAATAGAGACTACGAAAATTCTTTAGAATATTATGAAAAAGCTTTGCTTGTGAAACCAAGTGAAAGGTATCCTTTGGATAAATTAAAGGAATGTAACAAAGTGCTGGGCACAAAATGATTAAATTACCTAATCTATCCACAGCCTAAACTCTTTCACTTTCATATCTTCAACATTGTAGTTGAGGTTTTTTTGATTTTAAACCAAAATTAACGGAGTGGAGTCGTTTTGATAACGGAGTGGATAATGAGTACAACGAGACTAAAATTACATCAGAAGTAATTGTTTTATTAGATGTCACTCAATAGACTTATCCATAAGTAAATTACTGTACTTCGGGTCATCTACAACATATAAAATCTTATATTTTTTGCCAACATATTCTCGTAATTCATCACCTGTTTTCTGACCTAATATAGTTACAATTAAATAGGAACCATCATAAACCTCACCATCAACAGTAAACTCATAGTTAAAACTTGGTGCTGTTGAAGCACCAGCTTGAAACTCAGTTATTACACCTATTGTTTCTTTTTTTAAGATGTCTGGATTCTCGAATTTCTCCTTTCGAATAAAGTGAGAAATTGTCGCAAAGATTAAGAATGAAATTATAATACCTGATGTTACAATTGCAATAAGTTTCAAAGTCCTTGGGCTGTCACTATCCGTTATCATTATTTCTTAATATAAATTCCAACAAGTGCAATTCCAATTAGCAGTATTAAAAATCTATTTAGCATTATTATCTTTTCTTTAACAATTCGTAACAATCACTTAACTGGACATCAAAAACAACTTCATCATAAGTGCCAAAGAGTTCATCTATCAAACCGTGCTTGCTTGGCAAAAGCTTAAGTGTTAATTTATCTTCTGTTAGATTGAGTATTTCTAACCAATACCTCTCTTTTTCCCAACCTAATGGGAAAACTCTCTGATTACTTTTACAAATTAACTTTAATTTGTCTTCCTCTACTTTGAACTTAATTCTGACAACCTTATAAGCACCTTTTTCATACCACCCATTTACAACAATACTATTGTCAGTGGAATCCAAAACAAGACAGATATTATCCTTTTCAGAATACCAAGATTTGGCTATTGATTGAGATTTTACAGAACCAACAAAGGCAATTCCTATTAGTAGTATGATAAGTCTATTTAGCATATTAATTTAGAAAAAATAAAGGTAGAAAAATTGTACCAGACCACGTATAATGTTTGTTAACTCTACTAATTAATATAGTGAAATTTAAGCCTTTAGTTTTTGGCATTGGTATTGGTATAGACAACCCCAATCCAGTAGTTATTGGAAAAAACGGCTATATTGACCACTGAAAAACGGTGCAAACTGACCACCTAAAAACACTGGCGAAGAATTGTAATTATTAGCCATTATTATAGTTCAAATATACTTGATTTATTTAATATTTATTTTTCGTTCTTTT
>JAJCYN010000009.1 GCA_029262915.1 Flavobacteriales bacterium | reverse complement strand
GAAATTCATAAGCTGAATTTCCGATACGTTTGACTCCGATTTTATCTTCTTTTTCCGAACACGCCAAATATCAATTGTCCAAAAAGGGTTAGGATCAAATTCATGTTTGAAAAGTACCTCTAATTGATATATCTTGCCGTTTTTATAACCAACTCCATTCAATCCATTCTTTCTTGTAAACTGGCGTCCAACCCCCACAAATGTAGTGCTGTCAAACTCTTGTAAACTTTGATTGAGTTTTACTTGGTTTTCCTCCTTAAGCATACTCTCATATGAGGCAACATGCTTGAAATAGCTCTTACTCTTTTCCCTGAACTGACCAAACACTGTAATATGAGCAAAGACCAATACTGAAATCAATGTCAATCTTTTCATCCTTATATAGTCTTATTTACGTACATCTTTTAATTACACCCAACGCCCAATCTATGTTTTCGTAGGGCGATTTAAAAGTACCTATTTTCGTTTAACTAATTAGCCAAAGCTTTGGATTTGGGGTTTAACTTTTTCTACCGATAAAACGTCAAAACAAAGTTTTGGCGGAGTCAATTAATAGCTTTTAAGTTTCAAATTACTGCGAAATTCCCTATGAAATATAGATGATGTTGGGCTTAGTAGTTTTTTATCAATTATTTTTTCATTTAATTTTTCAGCGATTAAATTATGATAAGCTTGAGTAGCATAAATTCCATTTTCTTGATTCATCTTTTGAGTGTTATCATTCTCAAAACCACATATATAATATTGTTTGTCTATTCTGTTAGAAAAATATAAATCCAAATCCTTACATAATGAAGGCTCTAAACGATTATTATTTCTGCGGTTTGGTCCAAGAATAATGTACTTAATGCTATTCATATCACAAAATTCAATGATTTTATTAGTTGTCATATAATAGCTTTTTAGAGCATAACGTTTATTCCCAATCATTATACCTAATAAATAATTACATGATATTAAAAATTTATGAAATAACGATTTTCTTTGTTCGTTAACTTGAAATATTCTACTCAAATCAAGCACATCATATTTTTCAGGATTAAGAAGATTGAAATATGGTAAATTTAAAGACCATTTTAACCTGCCTTTATCATTTATGTACTTATAGAAAATTTTTATTATTCTTAAATACGGGTCTGGTCTGACATGTAAAACAATCAAATCTATTTTTTTTGAATTTTCAATTGCTCTTATTTTATCTAACAGCGTACTAAAACGCCCGTACCTAATAATGTTAACGTTCAATTTATTTTTGTATCTAGCCTCAATTTTTCTTTTTAACTTTTGGTGAAATAGGTCTTCATAAACAATATTATGCTGAACTGGGAAACATCCTCCAACAAAGCATACATCATTCATATTTCTATTATCATTGATTATCTTTTTGGAAGCTATGTATTCTTGCAGAGAAATTAACCTCTTATTACTTTTTGTTAATCCTTTCAATTTATTGTTGCTCTCAAATTCCTCGACTAAGGCAAAAGCATATTTTTCATCTACTGATATGTTATTTTTATTTTCAAGGCAATCTTTGAAATTACCTTCAGTGGTTTTTATGGCTTTGCATATTTCTGATTGACGAGTGGACAATGTAATTTGTCCAAAGAAATATTTTTTTTTAGCTGCAATATAATGTCGCATTGACTGGAAGAATTCTTCGTTATCAATGTTTAAATATGGAGAATTTATGACATGAATCCCATGTTTCCTACATTTTGAGATTAATTTTTTTATCCATTTCCAATATTCCCAACTATCCTGGTGAAAGAAAGGATACGAACCAATATTCAAGTTGTAATCACAATGCCCGAATGCAATTTTACTCAGCTTTGGATTTGATTGTATAATATGCTCAAAGTTTTCAATGCCTTTTTTTGATTCAATGATTGGTATTAGATTTTTATATTCAATTTTGTACGCTTTGAGTTTGTCCAAAACTGAATGAATGTCTTTGGATTGTTCAATTTTTGGAATAAATATGGAATCAAATATTTTACCCTTGATTTTAATCAAATCTTTTTCAAAATCAATTGATTTGTGATAGTTTAATCTGATACCAACTTTTATGTTTTTATTATAGTTATAAATCAATTCATATAACCTTATGAATTGTTCTCTAGCATCTTTTTTTAACAAAGCAGACGTATCCATGTTAAATGGATTAATTATTCCATCTTCAAAATCGAAACATATTACAGCCCCTGTGTCAAAAGTTTTCTCAACATGTTCTATTGATGTGTTTTTATCATATTTTATGAATTGATAAGCTTGAATTTGCATGACATTATTAATTAAGCCCAACGTTAAGTATAAACTCAGCTTTAGCGTAGTTTGTTGTAATTAGCCGATTTTATACTTTTCGATAAAATTATCAGCTAATTTAAAACAAATTGAGTTTATATAGTGTTGGGTGGGAGTTTATTTAACTCCCACTTTTTAATCAGTCTCTTACTAAGGAGTTTAATATCCCAGTGCTCTTCTAATTAAATTAGAAGGAAGAGCACAACCTCCGTATAGTTTCCTCTCTTCACCCTTTAATCAACCAACCTTTTATTTTTATCATTTTTTATGAATTATAAGCCCCGACTATGATGCGTCAAAAATGAGTCAGGGTAGCAACATAAGGAAGTAATTTTAAGGATCAGTTATTAGGGCTCATTCAAAAGAAATTTCAGCAAATACTTGACTTTGTCAATAATTTCCCGTAACTTCATCTAAGTCTTTTGACGCTGTCCCTCGTCTGAAAGCGAGCTTTCCACGGTGAAACCGACAAGACTTAGGCCAAGAAAGTAAACACTTTCTTTCCTTATTCTTTACGCCCTAACTAACCCTTAAAATTAGCCTTATACCCTGAAAAATAAGCGGTTGTAATAGATAGTGAAGTGAGGGAATTACACCCAACATGCGGATAAGTAACATGTGTTACTTATCCGCATTATGTGTTTGCCTCAAATTTAATGCTTTTATTCTAAATACAAATCAATCAAACCATCCGGTACGGTAACAGTTATTGTTTTGTTTGCTCTATCTATATAGTTAATAATATCATCTACTACAGGAATTAGTATTTCCTTTTTGTCAGTATTGATCACTTCAAAAATAGCTTGTTTGGGATAATTTAATATTTGGTTGAGTTGTCCAACTTCTCCATAGTTGGTATCTATAATCTTAAAGTTGGTTACTTCATGGTGATAAAATTGATTACCGCTTAACGTTGGTAATAAACTGTTTGGAATATAAACTCCTTTTCCAACCAAAGGTTTTGCATCAATAATTTCATTTACATCATCTAATTTAACACGTAAAGTACTGTTATTTTGAAATTGAGATTTGGATATAAAAAAAGGAATCAGCGATGTATCCGTTTTGTTAATTTGGATAAGCACTGATTCCAGTCTTTTGCATTCTTCAAGAAAATCTACATCCAATTTAATGGTAAGTTCTCCTTGTTTTCCATGAATTTTAGAAGTGTAACCTAAATAATAGCACTCATCTAAATTCATTAGTATTATTCCTTTGCTTTTTCTTCTTCAGCAGGAGTTTCTTCTGTTGTTTCCTCAGTTTTAGCTTCTGTTACAGGAGTCTCTTTTTTAGCCTCAGCAACTGGCTCTTCTTTTACTTCTTCGGCAGCTGGTTCTCCCTCTTTCTTTTCCTCGGCTACAACTGGTGCTTCTTCAGCAACAGGTTCAGCAGCTTTTTCTTCTTCAGCTGGCACTTCAGGAGCAGCTTCTTCTTTCACTTCCTCAGCAGGTGCTTCGCTTGCAGCTTCAGGAGTTGCTTCTTCAGTAGCAGGAGCTTCTTCTCCAGCAGCTTCAGCTTCAGCTTTAGCAGCATCTGCACTGGCAGCAGCAGCTAATTCAGATGTTTTTGTTAAAATTTCTGCAGCTTTTTTCTTTTTCGCTTCAGTTTCAGCAGCTAATCTTGCTTTTTCAGCATCAGCCGCAGCTTTTGCTAAACTATCTTTTTTACCATCAACTTTTGCTTCTTTTTCTTTTAACCAAGCTTCAAATTTTTTGTCAGCTTGTTCTTGAGTTAATGCACCTTTTAAGACTCCTCTATCAAGGTGGTCTTTGTGCATTATTCCTTTGTAAGAAAGTAAAGCTCGACAAGTATCAGTAGGTTGTGCACCTTCTTTTACCCAATGCAGGGCTCTGTCAAAACTAATGTCAATTGTTGCAGGGTTGTCGTTTGGATTGTAAGTACCTAGTTTTTCTATAAACTTCCCATCACGTGGGGCACGAGCATCCGCTACAACTACATGGAAGTACGCGTACCTCTTTTTACCATGTCTTTGTAATCTAATCTTTGTAGGCATTTTTTAAATTTTAATTATTAAAATAATTTTAAGCCTGCAAATGTAGTAAAATATTAGATTGTTTTTTTCTAAAAGGAAGAAAATTTGGTCTTCATTTTTCATAACTCAATCTAAAACGTCTTGACGTCTATTTTTCTTAGATCTAAAATCTAAATTAGTATCCGAAAATTTCTTCCAACGTTAACTCTTGAAATTCTCCCATTTCTTTTAAAACATCCATGTCAACTAACTCTTTATTCCCAATAACAAGGTAAGTGTAGTTTCGTCCTTTAATGTTAGTATTAAAAAATGTCTTTAAATCTGATAATTCTAATTTTTTAATTTGAGGGTAGATTTCCTTGTTTAAATCGTAATCTCTTCCCATTTCTTTAGCAGATAAATAACGCCAAAATAAACTCGATCTTTTAGTTCTTGAAGTTTCAATTTTCTTTAAAGCAGCTAGTTTAGAATCTTGATATTGATCTTCAACTTCTGGCATATTATTCATTAGTTCCATAATAGCAACTTTTGCATCACCTAACTTATCAACTTGAGTACCAACATAAGCTCTTACATAATGAGATTTATTTAATTTATTTGGTGTTGTAAAAAAGGAATAAGCAGAATAAGCTAATGCTTTCGATTCTCTAATTTCTTGAAAAACAATTGAAGATAATCCAGCTCCAAAATATTGATTAAATACATTAGTTGTTGCAGCTAAATTTTTGTCGTAAGATCCAGCGTTAGAAAGCATCATTACTTCAGATTGAACCATATCGTAATTCACAAAATAAACTTTGTTGCTTTCCATTTTTAATTCAGGAAATTCTTTTGCTGCAATTAATGGGGTTAATTTTTTTGGTGTTTTATGATGTTTATTTAATAATGTTTTTACATCTTCAATATCTTTTCTCCCATAATAATAAATGTAGTGTTCATAAGAAGTTAATGCCTTAATTTTAGCAACTAAATTATTAGGATCTAAAGCTTTTAATTCATCAGCACTTAAGATGTTTTTCATTGGAGAAGCATCACCATATTGTCCATAGTTCATCATTCCACCATAAAGAATAGCTCCTTTAGATAGTTTTGAGTCAGCCCTATCTTTTAATTTATCTTTCACCCCATTTTCAAATGCTTCTTGGTTTGGCTCTACATTAGCAAGAATGTGTTCAAACAATTCTATACCTTCTTCTAAAGATTCATCTAAGCCAGATAAAGTAACATAAACCCTTTCGCTAGCAGCAAAAACACTATAGCTTAACCCAAGTTTAAATAATTCTAATTGCAATTCATTTGCAGAATACTTATTAGTTCCTAAGTAATCTAAGTATTCAACAGCCAAAGCCATTTCCTTGTCACTATAAGAACCCATATCTAAAATATAGTTTAGACTAAATGTTTCGTTGGTTGTATTTTTTACATAATAAAGAGGAATACCAGAATTTAATTTTTCTTCTTTTACTTCAGCCTTATAATCATCAAAAACAGGAGTCATTCTAGCAGCTTCCATTTTTTCAAAATTTGTGGCGAAATTAGAAGCCGTATCTCTATTTAATTGAATTTGAGTAATTGCGGGTTTTTCAACTTTAGGATTGTTTGATTCTCCAGTTTTTTTATACACTACAACATAGTTGTTTTTAAAGTACTTGTTTGCAAAATCAATAATATCTTTTTTAGTAACTTTACTCAACTTATCTTTTTCATGAACAACATCAGCCCAATCTAATCCCATAATAAAAGCATTGGTCATCATTCCTGCTCTAACAGAATTATATTGATTACGTTGTTGCTCACTTAATTTAAAATCTTTAATAATTGCAGGGAGCATCCATTCTTCAAAATTTCCAGCTTTAATTTTTTCTATTTCAGCTAACAATAAATCTCTAACTTCTTCCAAAGATTGCCCCTCTCTTGGAAATCCATCCATTTCAAATGTCGAATAATCTTTCATTACATTAGCACCAGAGTACGCGTCCAATACTTTCTGTGCTTTAATTAAATTCAAATCAATGAGTCCTGCTTGTCCATTATTTAATAGTCCATCAAAAAGATTAATCATATGTATATCTTCACTTTTTACACCTGGCAATCTATAGCCGATACTCACCCATTCAGCATCACTTCCTTTTACAGTAACAAATTCTGGTTCAGTTATTTCATCTTCAACTCCAGGAACAAATTTTGGCACTTCTTTGCTTTTGTATTCTCCAAAATATTTTTTAATTAAGTCAACAGTATTGTCAGGATCAAGGTCTCCGGAAAGTACAATGGCCATATTATTAGTGACATATCGTTCATTAAAATATTGGTGAATCTTCTCCATAGATGGATTTTTTAAATGCTCACTTGTGCCTATGGTAGATTGAGTTCCATAGGTGTGTTTTTTGAATAAATGTTTAGACATTGTTTCATAGGCTAATCGATAATCACTGTCTTTTCCTCTATTATATTCTTCATAAACTGCTTCTAATTCAGTATGAAATAATCTCAATACTAACTCATTAAACCTTTCAGATTCGATAGATAACCATTTTTCAAATTCATTAGAAGGAATGTCATTGATATAAACAGTTTGCTCTACTGAAGTATATGCATTTGTTCCTTTAGCACCAATTGAGCTAATCATTTTATCATATTCGTTTGGTACGGCAAATTTTGCAGCTTCTCCAGAAAGGCTATCTATTTGATGGTAAATGGCTTTTCTTTCTGCTTCATCGGTCACACTTCTTCTTTTTTCATATAAATCAGAAATTTGTTTTAACAGTACTTTTTCTTCCTCCCAGTTAATAGTAGCAATCTTAGAAGTTCCTTTAAAAACCATATGCTCTAAATAGTGAGCCAGCCCCGTAGCATCAGAAGGATCTTGCTTGCTTCCTGTATTTACAGCAATGTTAGTCTGAATTCTTGGTTCGTCCTTGTTAATAGACATGTAAATTTTCAGCCCATTATCTAAGGTGTAGATAAATGTATTTAATACATCACCTTCAACGGTTTCGTAATCATATTTATAGTTCGATTCTTTAGTTTTTGTATCACTACCACACGATACAATAAAAAATACAATGGTAATTAATACTAATGCCTTGAATTTCATAATGTTTTATTTTTTTTGAGTTAGTTTTAAAAAAAGTTTAGTGCAATGTCTTGTTGCTAAAATTATACATATCCTACATCCATATCTAATTTTTTTACAAGTTGTTCCAGATGAGGATTTTTTTCACTCATTTTTGCAAATTTTTCTTGAGGAGTATATGCTTTTTTTGATTTAATATCCTTATTAACTTCTGTTGCTACCTGAATATTGTAATTAGACAATTTTTCTCTTACGTAATCTAAAAAGTCTGTTCTTTGAGCATTAAATTCATCTTCTAAAGCCTTGTTTTCTATTAAAAGATGAATGTGATCTTTTTTAACTTCTGGTAAAACTTCAAAAATTGAAGCTAGGCTAGCTTTCCCTTTTTCTTGAAGAATTATTTTATAGTTATTTAATATCGTACCAAATTGTTCTGGAGTGTAAGATTCAGTTGGTTTGTTTGAAGTAGTTGTTTCAATTTCTTTAGTTTCTTCTTTCGGAGCAGTAGGGTTAATTGAAATAGCATCTGAGAAAGCAAGATTAGTGCTTTGTTTTAACCCACTATTACTAGGTACAGGTTCTTTAGTTTCGATAACAGTAGCCGAATTTTCAACTTGTTCTTCAACTTCTTCCGTTACTATTTTTTCTTCAATAGGTTTTGGAATTTCTGTTTGAGGTACAACATCTTCAATTATATTTTCAGTTGGGGTACCTTGTTTGGGTGTAGTAATTAGTTGAGGTTCTTCTTCCTTAACTTGTAAAGGAGCTACTTTTGGGATAGTATAATTTGCAGGCTGATTTTCTATTGCAGCATCTAAAGCGGGATTTTTACTTTGTTCAATTTCTGTATTTACTGTGGGTTCTGTTTTCTGATTAGTACCATTTGTTTTCCCAATGGGAATATTAATTATAGGCTTTTTTTTTTCAGTAGATTGATGATCTATAGAACAAAGTTGCATGAGCATCACTTCAACTAACAAACGCTGATTTTTACTCATTTTGTATTGAGTGTCTGTCTTGTTGGTAATGTCTAAAAATGAAATTAATTGGGCCGTGTTAGAAGATTTAGCCTGACTAACATATTTTTCTTTAATTGTAGTACCAACCTCCAATAGTATAACTGTTTTTTCATCCTGACAAACTAATAAATTTCTTAGATGTTCAGCTAATCCATTAATAAAGTTG
>JAJCYN010000008.1 GCA_029262915.1 Flavobacteriales bacterium | reverse complement strand
ATCTAATAAAGTTAACTCATATCTCTTAGTTATTTAACCCTTTTTAATACCTTTATCAACATCGTTGTGCAACAGACACACTAGCTATATTGCATTTTGGCTTCCTTCTAGCCTCTAACCTCATCTCACCAAGAGAAACCGCCAAAACTTCGTCTTGACGTTTTTACTCTTGACTAATTTAAAAACGCAGCCAAAGTTTTGGCTACTCAATAACAGAATGTTTGTTACTTTTATTCTCAAAACGACAACATAGCCTAACCGCTATCCACTTACTTTTTCAAAAACACATTTTTATTTTTTACGTTTATCTATACTTCGACAAGCTCAGTGACAAACTAACATTAAAACATTGTTTTTTCAAGACAAAATACATTGATTATCCTAGCTTATCATAAACCACTCTTTTCGCTAATAGGGTCTGGCTAATTCCTCTTGCCAATACAAATAAGATCATAGCCAACCATAACCCATGGTTCCCCCAATAATTAGCCAACAAATAATAAAATGGAAAAAAAATAATAAATGTAGCAAACAACATAGTATTTCTCATTGCTTTAGAGGATGTTAAACCTATGTAAATACCATCCCACACAAAAGGAACAACGCTCAATACAGGAAATATTACTAACCAACCAATATAATCCAATGCTAGGGTTACAACTGTTGTTTGGTCGGTTAGCACTTCTAAAATGTTTCTACCAAATAGTAAATAAGCCATTGAATAAACTGAGCCTAATCCAAAACCCCAATAGAAACATAACCGGACTGCTTTTTTAAAGTTTACTTTATCTTTTGCTCCAAAATACTTTCCACTAATTGATTCTGCGGCAAAAGCAAAACCATCTATACCATAAGCAGCTATTGTAATAAATTCTAATAATAAAATATTTGCAGCTCCAATCAATTCTCCTTCTTTAGCTGACATTACTTTAAAAAACGATAAAGTAAATATTAAGCATAGTGTTCTGATGAGAATATCAGAATTAACCAATATGAATTTTTTAATGGCCGTTATTTCAAATACATGCTGAAACGCTGCTGTAACTATGTCTTTTCGATAAAAGATCAAGAACAAAACGATTGCCAATAAAAATCCTGAATATTGAGCTATTAACGTTCCGTAAGCTACACCTCTTGTTTCCAAGTTTAGATAAGTAACAAAATAGTAGCTTATACAAGCATTTAGTACATTAACAGCTATGGTAATCACCATAGCTATAGTTGCATTTTGTTTACCTAAAAACCAGCCTATAAAAGCATATAATCCTAATGTGGCAGGAGCTGCATAAATTCTAATGTCAAAATAAGTGGTTATTTGTCGATTTACACCCTCATTTGAGTCAATTAGGTATAAAGACAGCTGTAACAATAAATCTTTAAAAGCAAATAACAACAGAGCTCCAACAAAAGCAATAATTACTCCTCTAAATAGTAATCGATAGGATTCATTTATATCTCCACGGCCAACTTCTTGAGCTGTCATACCTGTAATTCCCATACGTAAAAAGCCAAAAGCCCAATAAATAAAATTGAATATCATTACTCCAAAACCAATCGATAAAATATAGGACTCATTACTTAAATGTCCCATCAGAGCAACATCTACAACACTTAGCATTGGCACAGACAAATTCGCCAGTATATTAGGTATTGCTAATTTTAGAATTTCTTTGTTCAATGGTAGTGAGCTTATAAAACAAAATTAACTTTTAATATTATTAATTTCTTTAAACACTCTCTTTTAAAAATTAATTAAAAGGATAAAAAATTGTTTTAATAGGTTAGAATTCAAGAATAGTCTAATTTATTTCTAACATAATATTTAAAATAGTATCTTCATAGTCAATATTGTTAGTTAGTGTTATGAAAAACATATTATTAATACTCATTGGATTTTTCTTTTTTTTGTCATGTACAAATAACAGAAACAGTACAAATGCATCAAGAGAAAATACTGATTGGGAGAAATTCAAATTAAAAGGGGAAGTAAAATCTTTTAGAGAAGTAAAGTTCTTAGCTGTAGATAATTTTAGCATTATTTCTGGTGGTGAACGAATAAAACACATCTACAACAAAGAAGTTCTTTTCAATTTAGATGGTAATAAAATTGAAAAGAACGATTATATTCCAGATGGAACGCTTGCCAATAGAACTGTTTATTTATACAAACAAGATCAATTGGTTGAGTACAATAACTATGATTCTCAGGGGATGCTTTTCGGTACCGGGAAATTTGAAACTGATGATAAAGGACGAGTACTGAGATTAAATTATAAAACAAATGATGGCAGGTATAACTGGTCGGAATCTTATCAATATGATAATCATGGAAATTTAGCAGAAGTAAAACGATTTAAAACTGAGGAAGTAATTGATACTAAAGAACTTTATACTTTTGATGATAATGGCAATATAAAAGAATCAGAGTTTCATAGAGATGATAAACTCGTTTCTAAAAATGGGTACAATTATGATGATGATGGTAACTTTAATGGGTTAAATTTTGGAGATTCTGCCGTTTACACATACAAGTATAATTATGATGCAAAAGGAAACTGGATTAAGAAAATCGTTTTTGAGAACAGCAATCCAAGTGGTATTTTAGTGAGAGAGATTGAGTATTTTAATTAACTCAACTCCTCTTTAACTAAAGCTGAAATCATTTTTCCATCAGCTTTACCTTTGAGCTTACCCATAACTGGTCCCATTACTTTCCCCATATCTTGTGGTCCAGTAGCACCAACTTGTGAAATGGTATCCTGAACTACTTTACGCACCTCATCCTCTCCCATTTGTTCAGGCAAGTAAACATTTAATACTTCTATTTGGAAATCTTCAGCTACCGCTAAATCCTCTCGATTTTGTTCTTTAAAAATAGTCGAAGCGTCTTTTCGTTGCTTCACCAATTTTTGAATTATAGCTAATCCTGTTTCATCAGAAACTTCATCACTTCCATCTTTAGTCGCTTCTAATAATAATGCAGCTTTAACTGCTCTTAAAGCTTCTAG
>JAJCYN010000007.1 GCA_029262915.1 Flavobacteriales bacterium | reverse complement strand
AAGGCAGTTTATTTGGTGAATCCATAGAGCCCGAAACATCTAGTAGAAAGACCAAGTTACTAGATGGTAATTTATCGGTTTTTATTTTTTCTCCTTGTAAACCAATGTGAATTAATTGGTGGTTTTTATTCCAGGGGCAATTACTTATTTCTGTTGTAATCGAAAAAGGATCTTCACCTTTCGGTTGAGGATAATCATAATTGAAATAATTAATCATTTCCTCGACTCTAACAGCATCTTCTGGTGGGTTTTGTCCATTATTAATAAACCTTCTCATATTTGAATAAGAGGCTGCATCAACATCAATAGACAATGTAGAAAGGGGAGTTGATTTTGCATTTTTAAAATTATTTTCTGGATTATGAGCATATGCTTCAGTGTTAAAGTTCTGTTGTTTATAGTCACCAGAAGAATACCCGGCTGATTTAAACCTTCTTTTTTTCTTATGAGATTTATATTTAGCTGCTGATCTTCCAGATATTGACCTAATTTCACTTCTTTTTAACGGTTCTTTGTATTGAACTACTTCAAAAAGCTCCATAGCTACTGTTTGAACTAATTTAGTATTTACAAATGTGATTTTATTAGCATTAATAGTTATATTTTTAACTTTAGTCTTCTGAAATCCAACATAGTTTATTTCAATATTATATTTACTCGGGTTGATATTTTTAAATACATATTTCCCGTCAAAATCAGTCGTTGTACCAGCTATTTGAGAATCTGCTTGAAATAAAATCACATTGGCAAAAGGTAAAGGTTCATTATTTGTCGCGTCTATTACTTTACCTTTTAAGGTGCCAAAAGTATTTTGAGAAATAAGAATGTTAAATGGCAATAATAGAGTGATTACTAACAATATTATCAAGTTTAGTTTAGTGAGTGTTTTCATAGTTGTAAATATTTAGTGAGACTTATTTTTTGATAGATAGATGCAGAAATAAAGTAAATTCCATAAAATAAAGTTCTATTTTTACAATTGAGGCTTGATTTTTGTTGAGTCAGTATCAATTTAAACAATTCAATATGAAAACATTAGTATCTATTTTAACCGTTACCGCAATTGCGTTTGTGTGTTCAATAAATACAGTAAATGCACAAAAAGTTTACAAAGTAAAATATGAAAGCCAGGCTGACCTTAAGGTTTATGTTGTAAAATATGAATCACAATGTGATTTAAAAGTTTACCACGTAAAGTATGAGTCTCAAGCCAGTAAAGATGGGCTGTGGTATTCAGTAAAATATGAATCTCAGGCCGACAAGAAGGTTTATTATGTAGATTACGAAAGTCAAGCAGATTTAAAAATCTACTATGTAGATTACGAGAGTCAAGCCGGATGGAAAAATAGTTCAAAAGCTCACTTACTAAAGCATTAACTATTCTGTAACCATTAATTCTTTAAGCAAGGTTAGTTGTTTTTCTTTAGCTACTTTTTTGCCATCGTGGTAAAAAGTAATCAATTGTAGTGGAATTCCTCCCCAACAAAGGTTAGCAACATTATCAGGGCTAATCGTATGTCTTCCTACCGTTTTTTCTGTTGGCCAGTCTATTTGTGGAAAGCAAACGTATGCTAATTCGGAACAAACAATTTTTTCAGTAGTATTTACATCAAAATTAAAATCATATTCCTTACCAATTTGCCTGAAAGCTAGGAGTAATGACTCTTTTTCCTTTTCATTAATATCATCGGAAAAAATGGGGCGTAAAATAGCAAAATCATCAATATTCATAAACTCTTTTAAAGAGCTTAATTGAACTCCACCTCTTAATGCTTCAACAATGTGAAAACCATTTTTTGATTCCGCAGGATTTCCTTCTGGGGTTATTTTGTAATGGTAAGGTTTAATCACTTCGTTGTCCCACAATCCTTTTTCTTTTAATTCTTTTTGGTTTCCCACCCAAATAGCAACATGACCAAAATGACCAGGAATTAACTTATCAGTTAACCGAAAAGGTGTTTTCTCTAATAAGATATCTAAAGGCTGTAGTTCCTTTAATAAATGTTTCCTAATGGTTTCTTTATTAAATAATTTTCCTTTTCTGGATTCAACTAAACCAACTGAATTTCCAAAAAATTTACTTACATCATCAAATCCATCATCTCTTAATTCTGCGACTACATCTCGAGAAATTTTACCAAACATTTTAAATTTCTTTTTTACCATTTCCGTTGTGCCAATGTTTTTTAAATGATTGTATGAAGGACTGGCATAAATAAGGAGTTTTAGGTAATAAAAATCATCATCTTTTAAATCAGAAAACAATACCTTTTTTTCTTCAAAAAAAAGAATTCCATCCTGAATTCTTTTTTGTTTGCTAATAGAATTTGCGGCCATAGTAATTTCTAATAATTCATTAGCCGAAATTCCAAACCCTTTATCAGGGTCATTCAATATTCTTCTGAGTCGCTTATCATTCTCAAAAAGTAACGCTCCCAGTAAATAATTATCATATAATGTAAGGGCTGCTGCTACAGAAAGCATAACTGCTTTTGTTCGAATTATTTCAGGAATTTGCTCCCGCTCTAATTCTTCTTTGGTGGCATCTAAAGCACATTCGTAACGACTGGTTACGGCATAAAGATCATCTCTTAAACTCAAACACAACTGAGTGTTTTCTTTTAAAAATTCTAAGTTTTTAGAAGCGATGGGTTGATCAGGATTTTGACTTATCTCTTCAGCAATTTTTATCATTTCTGAACGAACCATTAAACTCTGTTCTACTAAAGTTTGAAATTCAGCTATTTCATAATCCACTAAAGAATCTAGATCACTAACTGAATTTATTTGAGATTGAATGTTTGTCCAACAAAGTTCTTTTTGTTGTTTCTTTTTTGCCCTTGAAGAGAAATAGCCAACTGTAGCTATCATTATTATTAAGATAATAACATAGTGTAGGAAGTATTTTTTTTCGAGACGCATTTTTTTGAGTTATCATACTGAGTCTGTCGAAGTATCTTTTGACTCAAACACTAAACATTAGGATAAAAATAAGAATTTCTTTTATTTTTTCTATTTTTAACATAAAACTAAAAGAATGACAATAGAAGAAGCACAAGAGGCAGTTGACCAATGGATTAAAGAAAACGGAGTTCGTTATTTTAATGAGCTGACTAATATGGCAATATTGACTGAGGAAGTTGGTGAAATTGCTCGAATTATTGCCAGAGAATATGGAGAACAGTCATGGAAAAAAGGTAAAGAGAGTTCGTCTCCACTTACTACAAGTTTAGGAGAGGAAATGGCGGATGTATTGTTTGTATTAATCTGTTTAGCTAATCAAACAGGAATTGATTTAACAGATGCTTTACAGAAAAGTTTAGAAAAAAAATCTGAAAGAGATAAAGAAAGACATCATAATAATCTGAAGTTGAAATAAAATTATATCAAGGTTTGTTCTAATTTAATCTTCTCCACTTTGGATTTATATTTTTTGAGTTGCTGCTTAAACCTTTTTAGGTGTTCAGGTTTAACTGGTTCAGATGGTGGGAAATCTTCTTTTAAATGATTAGTTTGACTTCCATTTTTCCAAAAACGATAACAAACATGTGGACCAGTTGCTAAACCAGTGCTTCCAACATAGCCAATAATATCGCTTTGGATAACATGTTGTCCTACTTTTGCAGCTCTTTTACTCATATGTAAATACTGAGTAGTATAAGTACTATTATGTTTAATTTTTACATAGTTGCCATTACCACTTGTATAAGAGGAGGCTATTACAACTCCATCTCCAGTTGCCATAATTGGTGTTCCATTTGGAGCAGCATAATCAGTTCCTAAATGAGGTTTATTTCGCTTTTGTACAGGATGAAACCTTCTCATTGTAAAACCAGAGGTTAATCTTCCAAATTTAAGTGGTGATTTTAAAAAAGCTCTTCGTAAACTATTGGCTTCTGTATCAAAATAATCTCCAATACTATCCTGCACAAAATAACAGGCAAAAAAGTCTTTATTATAATGATTAAAATTTGACGCTAGCACTCTCCCAATTCCTATTGATTTTCCTTCAACAAAGCGTTCCTCATAAACTACTTTAAACCAATCGTTTTTTTGAATTCGGTAAAAATCAATG
>JAJCYN010000006.1 GCA_029262915.1 Flavobacteriales bacterium | reverse complement strand
ATCCCCTGAAAGAGCTTTCTGAAGATCAAGTTAAAGATGCTATCGCTCAAGTGTATTCGGCCGCTGCAACTTTTGGTTATTCCTATACAAGTACAGAACTTGTCTTTGGAAAATCATCAAACTAGGTTTATTCTGCTAAACAATTCTTCTTTATAAGAACCTCCTATTGGTAATAATTTTTTACCTCCTTCAATCACAACGTTTGGTTGCTCAATAGCTATTATTTTATCTAAACGAACAATATAAGACCTGTGTATCCTTTGAAATTCTTTGTTTGGTAACTTCTTTTGTATTTCTTTCATTGTTGAATGGATGGTATATTTTACATCCCCAACATTAACAACAACATAATCTTTTAATGCTTCTACAAAAAGAATATCGCCCGTTTTTACTTTAACTAACCTAGAGTTAGATTTTACAAAAATAACTCCTTCCGATTCTTTGTCTTCAACTAAAGAATATAAAAAATCTCTTTCCTTTATAACTTCTCTTTCTTTGGAATGTTTGTACAATGCCATTTCAATCGAAGTGTGTAAATCAACTTCTTTAAAAGGTTTTATAATATAACCGTAAGGTTCCGTAACTTTTGCTTTTGCCAAAGTGTTTTCATCTGCATATGCGGTAAGATAAATGACAGGTATACTCATCGCTTTTCTTATCTTTTCAGCAGCATCTATTCCACTCATATTTCCCTTGAGCATTATGTCCATCAATACTAGATCTGGTTTTGTTTCTGATGCAAGTTCAATTGCTCTTTCTCCTGTTGCTGCAGATCCAACAATATTGTATCCTAATTTTTTTAAACTTTGTTGAATGTCTTTTGAAACGATGGCCTCGTCTTCTATAACTAATATGTTGCTTTTTGACATTATTATTCTTTTTTAAATATAATTGTGTATTTCGCTCCTTTTTTATTATCTAACTCTATTATTCCATCTATTTGCTCCACTAAAGTCATCACTAGCTGCAACCCTAAAGAGTCTGTATTTTTATAATTTATTTCGTTTGGCAAACCTAAGCCATTATCCTGTACTATTAAATTTACATTATCATTTTTTTCAAACAATTCAATCTTAATTGTTCCTTCTTGCTTATCAGAAAAAGCATATTTAAGTGAATTAGAAACCAATTCATTTATGATTAAACCACACGGAATGGATAAATCTAAATTTAAAGAAACATCTCCTACTGAAAGCTTTAAATCGATTAAATTGTCAAAAACACCGTATGAATGTACTAAATTTTTAGATAAACTTGTAATATATTCCGAAAAGTTTATTTTAGAAAAGTCTGTTGTTTGATACAGGCTTTCGTGAATGAACGCCATAGATTTAATTCTATTTTGACTTTCTTTTAATATCCCTAATGTTTTTTTATCCTTGACATAAGAGGACTGAAGATTAAGAATACTGGAAATTACCTGAAGGTTATTTTTCACTCTGTGATGAACTTCTTTCAACAAAACTTCTTTTTCTTTTAACGATTCTTTAAGTTCTTCTTTTGCTATTTGTTTTGCTGTTATATCGTGAGAAATTCCAGAAAGCTCAATAATAGTTTTATCTTCATCCACTATTGGATTTAGTGTTACTTCTCTTACAATTCTTTCTCCTTTTGGAGATGTTTTATCTACTGTAAAATCAACGGTTTCTCCTTTAAATGCTTTTTTATATTGTTCGTCCCAAAAACCCTGATCTTCATCTTCTTTAATAACTTTATTTATAGTTTTGCTATCTAAATATGGCTTTTTCCCATAGAGTCTTCTAATTTCATCTGAAAAACTTTGATTAAAAGAGGTTATCCCTTTGTTTTTATCATAAGTCCAAAACATATGGGTACTACTCTCAATAATAGAATTTAATCGTGCAGATTGTTCGTATATTTTATTTTCATCTGCAATTCTTTGTACAGCTAAAGCCAATGCCCCAGATATAAAGTCTAATATCTGTAATGCTTTTTCATTTAAAACATTTTTGTCTTTGTATGATTGAGCCGAGACAATACCAATAATTTTATTTTTAATTTTTAGGGGTGCTCCTATAAAAACTTCTGCTTCTGGCCCATAAAGTTCATACTTTCCTTTTTCAATAATTTTATTCCACTCTTCTTTATAGAGTTTTTTTGGTTTACCATATTTAATTAAATACTCATTAAGTCCATTTTGTTTTTTTCTACTTTCAATTATTATCCTGCCTTTTCTAGTAACATCATAATAATAAGGAAAGGACATTGTTTCTTTATCTATAAGATATGAAATTGCGAAAATATCAGTATTTATTACTTTTCCCAATTCTTTTCTTATTCCTTCATAAATATCTTCAGAATTTGCTTTTTCTGTTACAATTTTCGCAATATTATTATATACGTTTTGCTTTGTATTCTCCCATATTTCTTCAGTAACATTTCTCAAGATAGATCTTGTTGATTCTGGTTTGCCATTTTTAAACTTTAAGCTAACGCTTCCTTCAACTATTATTTTATTCCCCTTTTTAGTTTTTAACTCGAAAGAAATCTTTTTTGTTTCTCCCTCTTTATTTTTTGCAACCTCTCTAAATAATTTTTGACAATCTTTAGTACAATCAGGGTGAATTACTTCAAAAATATTTTTGTTTTGAATTTCTTTATCTGAATAGTCCATTATTTTTTTCCAGGCATTATTCACATAAATAATATTCCCATTCATGTCCAAACTTTGTATTAAATCTGTAGCATTTTCAAATAAATCTCTATATTTTTCTTCACTCTCCACAAGTTGTTTTTCCGCTTCTTTTAATTCAGTAATATCTCTCGACACCCCCATTGTTCCAATCTGTTCTCCTTCTTCGTTTTGTAGAACTGATGCAGATAAAAAAGATGTAAATATTTCTCCGTTTTTTCTTTTGTTTCTTACTTCTCCAATAAAAACACCACTTTTTTTAAGTTGTTTACTTACTTTAATAAGTTCTTTTTTTGTAGCATAAATTAATTTAACTCCTTTTTCTATTATTTCTTTCTCTTTATATCCAAAAGCTTGCTCTGCTGCTGCATTAAATTCTATTATATTTCCATTTCTATCTGACGCACAAATTATATCTATGGAACTATTAATTATACTATTTGTATATTGTTGGTTTTCTATTAATTTTTTTTCAACTTTTCTTCTCTCTTGTATTTCTTTTTGAAGCATTTTATTTGATTCTTCAGCAATTGTCGCCCTCAATTTTTCTTTATATAATTCTTTTTCTAAAGTAATGTCATTAAATACAACCTGTATTGCTTTTTTTCCCTGAAAATCAAAAAGCATTGGTTTTGCCTCAATATAAATAGTTGTGTTTGTAAACGGTTTTATTATTTTAAATTCTTTAAAAGGAATATTTTCTCCTAACAGAGCTTTTCTTGCTCTATCTGCAACATTCTTTTTATTTTCAGTTAATACAAAATCCGATAGAGCTAATTCTTTTTTTATTTTTTTATTCAATCCCCAAATTTTATATGCCTGTTTATTCGCATATATTATTTTTCCATTTATATGAACAAATATTCCATAAGGAGAATTTTCTGATAGATCTTTATAGTTTTTTTCACTTTGTTTTAGTTTTTTTTCGATTTCAACTTGTTCTGAAATTCCTACAAGAGTTCCTTCTATCCTTCCTTTATCTTTAATAGAAGCATTAGTAGATATCCAAATTTCTTCTCCTTTCTTGTTTTTATGACGGATCCTATAATTAGTTAAAAAACCTTTCTCTTTTAGTTCTTTAATATATTTTCCTCTATCTTTTTTAGAAAAATATATATTGTTTACATTCTTTCCTATTAACTCTACTCTTGATTTATATCCGAATATTTTTGCAAAAGAATTATTACAGTCAACTATTAAATTATTTTCAGTAATAAAAACTCCTGCTAAATTTTTAGTAAATAATGTTCTATATTTTTCTTCATTATCTTTTAAATGTTTTTCTATAACTTTTTGATTAGTAATGTCCCTTGCAGAAGCTATTATAACGTTCTTCCCGAAATAATTTCCTTTTCTTATTACTACTTGTTTTGGAAAAAAAGATCCGTCTTTTTTTTTAGCCCAAAACTCAAATGTTTGTTTTTTTCCTTTCCAGGCTAGTTCTATTTTTTCTCCTACTTTTTCTAAATCATTTTTATGGGGTGCAGCTAAAAAACTAGGTTTTTTTCCAATTATTTCTTCTTTTTTATAACCATATTTTCTTAAAACCGTTTTGTTTACATCTATAAATTTACCTTCATCTGATTGTATATATAATAAATCGGGACTATTATCAAACAAATCTCTATAGCCCTTTTCTGAAATTATTAATTTTGTATCAACTTCCTTTTGTTTTGTAATATTTCTTAATACTGTTGTTGTTTCTGTTAATTTTCCTTTTTTATCATACTTAGCATATAAATTTTCTTCTATCCATAAATACTTTTTACTTCCTTTTGGTTTTAATCTAAAAACGGAGTGTATTAATTTCTTTTTTTTTTCATAAAGTCCTTCATCTATGTTTGTTCTAACTTTATCAATATCATCTAGATGTATACGCTCCGTTAACTTTCCTGTTTGCCCTTCGTTATGAAATTCTTTAACAGTTAATCCTGTTATTTTTTTAATATGTGGACTAACAAAACCTAAAACTTTACCATTTGATGTAAAATTTACATTGTAAATACATTCATCAATATTTTCTAAAATAAAAGAATGTTGATGTTCTCTTTCTATTTTTTCTGTAACATTTTTAGCTGTCCCTAATAATTTTTTTTTACTTCCGTTTTTATAATATGATATAATAAATGTTTCTTCTATCCACACATATTTTTTAAGTTTTTTATTATAAAAACGATAATTGAATGTTGATTTTTTCTTATTTTTTGTTGCTTCTTTTATATCTTCAACCAACTTATCAACATCATCGGGGTGAAAGTATTCAAATAATTTATTTTGATTTTTTATGTATTCACTAGCTGATAAACCTAATACTTTTTCTATTTGTGGACTTATATAATCGAATGTTTTATTTCCTTTTTTATCAAAAGATATTTTATAGAACATTTCTTCTATATAATCTAAAACAACAGAAACATTTTCTTTTTGTTGTTTAAGGTTTTCTATTTCCTTAATTAGTTCTTCTTTTGTTTTTTTATAATAATCCACTCTTTTTACTAATCTTTTAGTTTAGTCCCATCAATTTTATATTCTTTTCCTTCTTTAAAATAAATAGTTAAAACTAATTCACCTAACTCATTATATGATTTCCAATTTTCTGATTTAATACCCATTACATAAATTTCTTCTTTTTTTAATTTTCCATTACTGTAATAAAATTTATGTTTTCCATCTTCTACTCCATCTCTAAAAAATCCTTCAAAATTTATTTTACCA
>JAJCYN010000005.1 GCA_029262915.1 Flavobacteriales bacterium | reverse complement strand
TAACCCTGAATAAACGCTTAAGAGTGTTAGATCCGCTAGATGCTACAGCAAGACAAACTAAACAAAAAACTGATTTGATATCTTGGACACAAAAGAATCTCGATTATCATGAAGGTCAGTTTAAAAGGCATGGGATTATTACTAACCTTAAGATAATACCTTCAAAGGATTCTAGTAAATTTACTGTAAAACTTGTTCAAGGAATGATGGTTCAAATATTTGAAAATCTTATCAGTAATTCAGTTTATTGGCTCAAACTGGATAAAATAATAGGCCGTAAGTTTAAGCCTAGTATAAATGTAGTTATCAATGTTCATACAAAACAAATATTGTTTTCTGATAATGGACCGGGAATTGAGTGGGAGAGAAGGGAAGAGGTTTTTGAACCTTTTAGAACCACAAAACCTCCTGGAGATGGGAAAGGATTAGGGTTATACATTGCAAGGGAAATAGCAAAATATCACGGAATCAGCTTATACCTACATTATAAGAAGGATGAGGAAAGCAGTGTATCTAGCACTTTTGTAATTGATTTAATGGAGAACAGATGAGCCCTGCTACGGAAGAGACTACTCAAGAAACCACTTTGAAAGAGCTATTTAGTATAAATAATATTTCCAAAGTAGCAATTATTGATGATGCGTTTGATGACCCGAGCAAAGAAAATATTACGTTGAACAATATAAAGACCTTTTTGAATGCGACAGCAAAAGAAAAAGACGCTAAAGAATCATGGGTAAAGCATGAAATATTTAAATTCGAGGATGATTTTGCTGAGATAGATGCCAGCGATATACACGATGATAAAATTATTGCTAAACTATGGAAGATTTGTGAAAAAGAAAAATGTGAGCTTGCTAAAATAGCTAACTATTATCTTTTCATTGAAAAAAATCAGAAAACAGCCAAGATATTACCTCTAAAGTCTTTTCTAGAAAAGCAAGAAATAGAAGTTGCACTGCTACCTTCTTCAGCTGATTCAGATGATGTATCAGGAATAAGAGTAATTTTTATTGATTATTTCTTAAGCATCGAAACCACAGATGAAAAAGCCACTGAAATAGCAGAAACCTTAGCTGGTGAAATTTATAAAAAAGATAATAATAGACAATTCTTATTGATTTCTACAAATAGCATTGATGAAGATCAAATAAATGATTTTATCGAAAAGGCAAAACTTGTTGGAGGGGTGTTTTATTTTATAAAAAAAGATGATTTTCAGAATGAACTTAAACTTAAATTAAAATTAGGCAATGTAATAAAAGCTCTTCCACATTCTTCATTAATTCAACAATTTACTGAATCTATTGCCGCTTCTATTGATGAAACTGCGAATGAGTTTCTTAACGCAATAAGGAAATTAAGTCTTGAGGACTACTCTCATTTATACAGACTCAGTTTAAAGGCAGATGGACATCCCCTCGGAGACTACATGCTCTGGCTCTTTGAATCTTATTTTGGTCACTTGTTATTTGAGAAACATGCAATGGTTATAGATGCTAAGAAAAAATTGGACGCAACTGACTTTCAAGATGATTTAATTCGACAATTAATTCCTTCTTATAATGTTGCTGATTTTCATAATAATGCTATGTTTTTAATGTTGATGATATTGTTGAAATACCCGATGAAGTTACTGTTGTTCCGCAAGAGGCAATGTTAAACCTTGGAGATATTTTTATTAGCGGTAAGGAAGTCCTAATGGTGATTAATGCACAGTGTGATTTAGCTGGTCAACGAAGAAAGTATAATGCAAGCTATAGCATATTATTTATCCCGGGCAAATTAATTCCAATAGAGGATAAACTCCTAAAGCAAGATAAAGCAAAGCCTATCACTCAAATAATTTTAGATGAGGATAATAAATATAGAATTCTCTGGGATACAAAAAGAGTATTTTCATGCGAATACGGAAAGATATTTGTACAAATAAAGCAAGATATGAATTATTCAAGAAAATATAGATTGCGGTTGCCTTACAGTTTAGAGGTACAACAGGCATTCACTTTAAATATTTCAAGAGTTGGAATTCCAGTAATGCCACCAGTTGATATTCCTGTGTTAGCTAAAGTTTATTACAATAATGGTTCCGGTAATAATATTTGCCTTGAGGAAGACAATGGTGTTTATATTACTTCTAAAAAAATTAATCCTATTGATGATAAAGACCCTGACCCCAAGTATTTACGCTTTACAGGCGGTTTTATAGATTTACTTATTGATGGACTTATCAAATTAGTTGCTCGTTTTACCGATGAAGCTAAGGGATTATCCACAGGCAAACAATTAACAAATCTGACTGAGTATATAAAAAAGCTAGAGACTTTGCTTACAGACAATGAATTTATGAAGTTAACAATGCCTACAAAATTAAAAAGCGGCTCCAATTTTAATGGAACAAGTGTAAAGATTTTTGTAAATATTGAGCCAACGAATTTCGAAAGCATATGTATTCATATCACTACCTTAGATGCTGATGCCGAATAAAGTGCGACACATATTAAGTCTTTCTGGTGGCAAAGACAGCGCTGCTCTTGCAGTCTATCTTCGTGATAAAGTTCCTGAGATGGAATATATTTTTCATGATACTGGTAAAGAGCTACCAGAAACATACGAATATCTTGCGCGTCTCGAGACTATTCTTGGCAAGAAAGTCATCAATTCCTGCGCTGAAAATAATTTTGATAAATTACTAAAAGTAATGGGAGGAATGATACCTTCAAGCCACCGTCGTTGGTGTACAAATTTATTAAAAATTGTACCTTTTGAGAAATACATTGGAGATGATCCGGTAATTAATTATGTTGGATTAAGATATGATGAGAATAGAGAAGGTTATATTAGTACAAAATCAAATATTAAAATTGTCTACCCATTCTGGGATGACAAGTTAGTATATGAAGATATTATTCGTATCCTGGAAGACTCTGGATTGGGTTTCCCTAAATACATGGATTGGGGTAGGTCAAGATCTGGCTGTTTCTTTTGTTTTTTTCAGAGAAAAATAGAATGGGTTAGACTTAAAGAAAAGTACCCCGATCTGTTCGAAAAAGCAAAAGCTTACGAATATGTAAATCAAAAAAATGGCAATGCATTTTATTGGAATAGGGCAGAACCATTGGTTGAATTGGAAAAACCTGAAAGAATGGCGCAGATAAAGAAAAACTGGGAGATCGCTCAGGAAAAAGAAAAAAAGAACTATAGTAAAAAAACCTTAGTTCATATTCTGGGTGGACTTGAAGTTATATATGAAGATCGTATAGGTTGTCTTGTTTGTTCATTGTGATCATTTTAAATGAAATGTAACAATTAAAGTCGCTTTAAGGGGAATGAATCATGTCTAAAAAAGGTTTCCAATGGATTCGTTTTTTTCGTAAATATGGTCCTATTTCTCGAAATGGGAATATGTTTGATGAAGACATCTTACGAACTTCAAAGCGCACCGGCATTTCCCCAATAAGTTTTGAACATCCTTTAGCTAGTAAGCTCTATAGTATTTTCGATTTTTCAAAAAATGAACTTAAGTCTGTAATCCTTACAGGAGCCGCTGGTGATGGAAAGACATGTCTATGTCGTTTAGTTTGGGAAAAAATTGGAGGGGACTTTGATACTTGGGCTCAAGATGAACCATATGTAAGCATTCCACTCCAGCACCCTAGTAAAGGTAATATTACAATTCACATCATCCGTGATCTAAGCGCTTGGGTTCCACAACGTGGCTTGGATTGGCCTCAGGATAAAAAAGAGTTGTTGCTGAAATTTAGTCGTCTGCTTTATGAAAATGAACCCAATGATATTTTTTTAATAGCTGCAAATGATGGGCAACTGATAGAAACTTGGCGTCGACTCGATGCACATGGTGATGCTGAAAAAGTAAGTAAATTATTGGAAGATTTGCTCGTGAATGGCAAGGAAGAAGAGGAAGGAATTGCTCTTAAGTTTTTTAACCTTAGCAAGATTAGTTCAGCTGAGCTTTTTCAAAGAGCGTTACATGCAGTGCTTTCGCATGAAGGGTGGAGTGATTGTTTTGAAGGAGAAGCAGGAGAATCTATAACATTTGGATCACAATCCCCAATTAGAAGAAATTATGAGCTGCTAAAAAAGCCACTCGCACAGACACGTCTAAATATATTATTTGAGTTGTGTGACTATAATGAGCTTCATATCCCGATTAGAGAAATTCTTTTGCTTTTAACAAATGCAATCCTAGGTCATCCGGACTGTGGTAATAGGCTTATGATCCCCAATGATGTTGCCAAAGTTATTGATGCCAAGAAAGTCGCAAAGGCAAGTTTATATAACAATATTTTTGGTGGTAATTTATCTGAACTAAGACAACAATCTATTCCTGTTTTCAACTACTTTAATCTTTTTCGAATAGGATATGAGACAACCAATCGGATAGACAATCTTCTGATTTTCGGTGAAGAGGTTAGCTTACTCAGTACGCACTTTAAGGAATTAATTAGTTCTGATACCTTTTATGGAGCAGATGATTCATACCGGGCTGCTCAGTATGAGTACATCAACGGTGATGATGAGGATGAAGATAAATGCTCTGAGTTTCTGGAAAAACTTGTAG
>JAJCYN010000004.1 GCA_029262915.1 Flavobacteriales bacterium | reverse complement strand
GAAGCTTAAGAATAGATTTCGATCTATAAAAACCTCTTAAAACGCTCGCCTAGCTTTGATATAATCTAATTTGCTATGGCAGACGAAAAAGTACAAGGGTTAGATTTGGCCTATACCATACAAGGATGGTTAAAAGGAGTTAACGACAATACCCTGGATGCTGCCCGAGATATAGGTAAAGATGCAGTAAGCGGTTATTTAGCCAATGTACCAGAAATACACACTTCTGTAGCAAAAGATGCATTTGGTTATACCCTTAATTATTTTAACAATGATTATGCAGCCATAAGTCAACCTATAGCGAGCAATCAGTTTGAAGCCACCGTAGCAGCTACTCCTTTTGATGTGGCCAACTCCGAACTATTTAATGGTAATATCAAGAATATGGTTACGGCCATTAATGGAATGACTATTTATGGTAATGCTTACCATTACGATCAATTAAATCGTTTACGAACTTCAACAGTATTTAATAATGTAGATGTGGGCAATAACAGTTGGGCTACAGCCACTTCGTTAAACGATTATTATACAGACATTACGTATGATGCGAATGGTAACATTCAACACCTTTTGCGTAATGGTACAACCGCTCCACAATTGGCGATGGATAATATGGCATACACCTATTATACTGGCACCAATCAATTGGCACATGTGGCTGATGGGGCAGTAGATCATGCTTCTTACACCGATATAAAACAAGGAATGGCGGCTAATAATTATACTTATGATGCTATTGGTAACCTGGTTAGCGATCCTTCAGAACAAATTGCAGTTAACGGAATACAATGGACCGTTTATGGTAAAGTAAAAAGTATTACCAGAACAGCTACGGCAGCGGCCAATAAACCATCAGATTTAGAATTTAAATATGATGCTATGGGTAACCGAATAATGAAATTAGTTAAACCTAGAAAAGCTACGGGGGTTCTAGAAAACGAGGATAAATGGACCTATAATTACTACCAGTATGATGCTGGAGGTAACTTATTGGCCATTTATGAAAAAACCTTTACCGATTTAGGAGCAGGAAATTACCAATCATTTTTAAAAGTAGAAGAGATGAACCTTTATGGTAGTAGCCGATTGGGAGTAGGTAAAAGAGCAAAATTATTAGTAGATCAAACATTTACAGCCACCTTTACCAATAACCGATTTACCAATGTAGTAGTGCTTAATACCAATAGAGCTACAGAAGATCCTAATTTAGTGAGCAGAACATTAAACAATAAAGCCTTTGAACTAAGCAACCATTTAGGGAATGTATTGGCTACGGTTAGTGATAAAAAATTAGCGGTAACAGGTAGCCTACCAACCACAAATATAGCCAGTGGATTTGAGGGAGGAGATTATCCATTATTTGAAACAGGAGACTACAGTAGCTTACAAGTAACCAATGTAGTAAATACAGGAACTTATGCTTTAAGCACAACCCCAACAATCGGTGTAAACGAGCCCCAGGTTATACTCCGAAACATTAAAGATGGCGATGTAATAGTAGCATCTATATGGGCCAACATATTAGCAGAAACAACAGGAGGTTCGTTTATTTTAGAATTAAAAGATGGGTGTACTATGCAAAATATCGCCAGTTTTACTCAAACTGCTGTATCTACCAATCCAATTAATTTAGCTGGATTTCAAGAACTGTCTTTTAATTATACCGTACCAACAACAGGAGCAGATAAACTTATAGCAGTTCTTCGAATTTTTACCCCTGCTGGTGTAGCAGATACTTATTGGGATGATTTAACAGCAGCCGTAACCCATAATACAACTCAAGTAATAAGTTATACAGCAGATATACAAAGCAGACAGATGTACTATGCATTCGGTATGGTGATGCCTAATGGCAATAATCTAAATATAGGTGACCACACGTATGGTTTTAACGGTATGGAGAAGGATGACGAGGTGAGTGGTGTTGGTAATAGCTTGGATTTTGGGGCAAGGATGTATAATAGTAGATTGGGTAGATGGTTTGCTACTGACGATTATGAAGCTTATTATTCAAGTGAAAGCCCTTATGAGGCTATGGCTAATAACCCGATTGCATTCGCTGATTATGATGGTAAAGATATTACTCTTACAACAAAATTTGATTACAGTTCGGGTAAAATAGTTCAGACTATAACTATTACGGGTATAGTTTCTTTTGACCACTTAAATAATCCGACAACCCAGAAACAGAGAGAGGATTATGTTAATGGCCTTAATTCTTCGCTTAAAGAAACATATGGAAAAGATTTTGAAAACATTAATGTTAATTTTGAATCAAATTTTCGACTTGGGGCTGATGAAGATATAAAGCCTCATGACCATACAGTTTTTGTAATGAATCTGCATTCTGGTCCAGATAAACTTCCTAAAACAAAAGAGTCTATTGGTGGGTTTGTCAATAAAATTGGTGGAAGAAAAGCTTATTTCCCAAGGTCAAGAAGTTTTCAAACAGCAGTTCACGAAGTTGGGCATTGGTTAGGGTTGTTTCATCCTAAAGATTTGGCGGAAAATGCGGATTATGTTGGGATGAGTTCAGAGGATGTTTTTAACAAATTTAGTGGAGATAATGTTATGCATCACCCTGGTGACCCAGGAACTACAGGGGGAGAAAATTTTGATGAAATTCAAGCCGAATTAATAAGGTTTTTAGATGATAATAATCGTCTTAATAGTGGGGATAATAGCACTTTTAGTCCTTTGTTTGATTTAACAGACACTAAGAAAAACCTATTTGCTTTAACATCAATGGGACTTTCTTTGAATTTTTTATCTGGAATAAGCATAAACAAACCAGTTAAAGGTGGTCCTAAAGGAGGAGGAGATGCATGGAAAGGTGCACCCCATAGATTAGTGCCAAGTAGAGGTAAGTTAGGCAAGTAGAGGTAAGTTATAGGGTTATTGGAGATTCATATTATAATTACTTAATATTGTAATAGAAAAAATGATGTTTGATTAAAGTAGTTGTTAATGGTATCTTTGAAATTACATTAATAAAAGAGGAAATGGTAAGAATAACCCGAGAACAAGAAAGCACAAAATGGCAAAAGATAGAATCTAAAAATTTTTTTTAAATTTGAGAGAATTAGATATGTGTAATATGATTACAAGATTTTTTATATTAATAGGTTTATCGTTAAGTTGTTTAACTGGGTTTTCCCAAAAGAATGTGCAATTATTTTTTGGAAGTATGTTTTATAATGATACCTGTACAGTTATTATAGAGAATAACAATTATCAATATGACACTATAATGAAGAATGAAATTTTGAACACTAATTTAGTTACTGGAATGGCGAGTGAATTAAATATAAATTATAATAAATCCAATAAAAAAACTTCAATAATAATTATACTTAATGAAGATGTTAAAGCTAAGTTTGTGTTTGATAGGTTGAAAAATAAAGCCCAAATATTAGTTGAACATCATGGTCCTTCTGTTCTGTCAAAATTGAAAAAAGATAATAATAATGAAATATTAAATAAATTGCAGAAGAAGAAGAAGAAAGAAAATACTCAAACAGAATATTTATCATTTTTTGTAAGAAGAAAGGGAAGGTTTCAATTCTATTGACATACAAATTAAAAGCTAACAATAGAAAACACTAAAAAGAGCCTCTGAACAATCGGGGCTCTTTTTTATTGTTGATAGAAGATTGTAGAGAATGTCTGGAGCCTATTTATCTTGATTCCTTTTTAGCAACTCTTCTGCTTCTCTAATAACTTCAGAAATTATTGGTACTTGGTCATCCATCTTCACAATTACTTCATAATAATGTCCCTCCATTAACAGTTCTTTGTAATAAATGAAGTCAAGACATTCATAGTAAGGGCTATCTTCAGACATTACTTCATACCTAATTTTGTATGTTTTTGCGGTCTTTTTTCTTTCACAGCCAATGACTCTAATTAGTAGTTCCTGACCAGATAGTTTAACACTTCCTTTTTTAGTTGATTGTTTGGAATATTTCTTGCGAACATCAACATGCCTAAATGGAATAGGAATAGGACAATCACAACCCTTTTTTGCAAGTTTATCTGCTGCGTCATTATGTTCATCTTTAAGATTTCCTTTTCTATGAGCCTTAACTTTTTCAAATTCTATTTTTACTCTGTGAATTGAACTTAAATTTGAAATTGCTTTTGTTAGCTTTTTCCAGAGGTCATCATTTTCCACTGGCTCGCCAGTTGAAGTTAACCACTTTTGTTTTGGCCAAGTAAACATCGCAAATGGTACGTGTTCCTTCACATACATGGAATCAGTACGAATAAATATTGTCTTAACATTTTCAAACCCTTTTAACCTAAGACAGTTTTCAAGAGACTTAATGCAAGCCAATAGTTCCATTTCATTATTTGTTCCTTGAACAAAATGCCCTTCCCATTCATCGGTAGTGTATCAGAAATGTTGATTTGTTAAAATGAAAAATTAAGTAATTGATAATCAGCAGATAGAAAAATAAATAAAATTAAATAGAGCAAGGGGTAGCATAAAACTATCCCTTTTTCGTTGTTTATACCTTCTTAAAATCAATAAGTGCAGTTTAAGTGTATCAGAAATGTGGATGGAAAAAATGAAGTGTAAAAAGTGTAATCAAATATGCGTAAAAAATGGGAAATCAGGAAATGGAGAACAAAGATATTACTGTGTTTTATGTAAAAAGTCATATCAAGGTAATTATATCTATCAAGCCTGTAAACTGCAAATAAACCATAGGCTTATTGCTTTGTTAAAAGAAGGATGTGGAGTAAGAAGTATAGCAAGGTTATTGGAAATATCACCAACAACAGTAAATGATAGGATTCTCATAATAGCGAGTAACCTAAAACAACCAATAATAACAAAAGGGAAGAGTTATGAAATGGATGAGATGTGTACTTATATTCAGAATAAAAAAATGAGAAGATATATTGCTTATGCATTAGATAAACAAAACAAAGAAGTAGTATCATTTGTAGTAGGAACACGAACAAAAAAGACATTAGAACGACTTACAAATACAATTTTGTTATCAACCCCAAAGCAAATATTTACAGATAAGTTGAATATTTATAAAGGTCTGTTACCAAAAGAAATACATTGTACTAAACAATATAGTATTAATCATATAGAAAGAAATAATCTAACACTTAGAACTCATCTAAAAAGATTAAACAGAAGAACAATCTGTTACTCAAAAAGTATTTTAATGCTAATCGCTTGCTTGAAAATCTATTTCTGGGCTTAATAATTGAACCGTTCATCAGAAAAATGATACCGTTAACACAAAAAATGAACAGTTTCTTTTAGTAGTATAGCTACTACTAATAAATTAGTAGGATAAAGCTGATTTAATTCTTGAATAAAAGCAGAGTATTTTCTAATTATAAATCTTAGGTAATGAAATCTAAATAGTTGCCTTGATGAATAGAGGTAAATTCCGCATCTGGATACATTTCTTTCCAAGCTGATGGAGCTGCTTTTACTTTCTTTGGATTCCATTTGAATTCATAACCAAAAATTTTTCCTTCTCTTTCTTCTACCCAATCTACCTCTTGTTGTTTATATGTTCTCCAGAAATAATTGTTCACCAGCATTCCTTTGTAAGATTGAAGTTTTAATCGTTCAGACACTAGATAGTTCTCCCACAACTCACCTTGGTCATTTCTTAATTCTAATTTGTTTACATTAGCTATTAAGGCATTCCGAATGCCATTATCATAGAAATACCATCTTGAGGACTTAGAGATCTCCTTCCGAGGGTTTCTACTAAAAGCATTTACCTTGTAGATTACAAACACCTTGCTCAGTAAGTCTAAATACCTTTCAACAGTAATCTTGTTAATTCCTAACTGACCTCCTAACTCTGGCAAAGAAACTTCTTTTCCTATCTGAAAAGCTATTAATCTCAACAAGCTAATGATAACACCTGGTTTCTTCAATCGTTCAAAGGACAAGATGTCTCGAATTAAATAAGACCCTACGAGTCTATCTAAATATTGGGCTTTCTCCTCCCAACTTGGATATTGTTCTAACTCTGGATAGCCACCGAGAATTAACCTTTCTTCTAATCTCGATTTTGTTTCAATCAGGTTTTCCTCAGTATTAAACTCCATTTGAGACATTGGATAAAGTTTTACTGTTATATCTCTTCCTGTTAACGGCTCTCCCAGTTCATTCGATAAATCAAATACCGATGAACCAGTAGCAATAATCTTAACTCCTTCTATTTGGTCTACCATTAACTTTAATATCTTTCCTATCTCTTTAATTGTTTGAGCTTCATCTATGACCAGTAATTTTTTATCGCCCAGTAGTTTTTTATAATTCTCTACTGTTCTGTTATTTAATACCGAAACTGTACTGGCATCCTCTCCATTTAAAAATATGTGAGGTTCTATTATCTCTTCTAATTGTTTCTTCAGCAATTCTGTTTTTCCTACTCTTCTTGCTCCAAGCAATATCAAAACCTTGTTTGGTTTTAGCAGTTTTTCAAACTTTTTTTCTATTTCTCTTTTTATATATTTCATGCTTTTTTCTTGGCTTTATCTCTTTAATAATTTAAAAAACTGACATATTTCACGCAAATATAGATATTTTACTGACATATTTAACGTTATTTTAGTCATTTTAATAACATATTTTACATTATTCTGATACTATTTCCTCTTTTTTTATGTATTAACCTTTACTTTTTCTACTTTTTGTTGCAATTCCAAAAATTGAAAAGCAACCAAGAATTAGAAGTTTTCAGAAAAAAATGCAAAGGCTTTGTAAATATAATTGAAGAAAGAATAACAAGAATAGTAGAACCAAAACAGAACAAAAGAGTAGAAAAAGCGTTAACTTTGCATTACCCTAAACTTAAAAAAGATGATAACAATAATCAAGCAAGGAAGCACACAAACAATAATCAACGAATTATTGATGAAACTATTTGAAAAGAAACAAACTAAAGGAATAGATGCAAAAAAATACTGTGGAGTATTAAAGTTGAAAGAAGATGCATTAGAAACCCAAAAGCAGCTGCGAGATGAGTGGAAATAAATTATTCATAGACACTAACATAGCACTGTATTTATTGTCGGGAGATAAAACATTAGCAAAACTATTAAATGAAAAGAATCTCTACCTATCCTTTGTAACACAATTAGAATTATTAGGATTTAAAAGAATAACAAAAAAAGAAGAAAAAGCAATAAGAGATTTTATCAACCAATGTACCGTAATAGATATTAATAATCGAATCAAAGAACAAGTGATACAATTAAGAAAAGACTACCAATTAAAATTACCAGATTGTATCATAATGGCAAGTTCAATATATTTAGATGTACCAATAATAACAGCAGATACAGACTTTAAAAAAGTGGAAGAATTAGATTTACTATTTTACCAAAAATAACCACCCAGGAAGAATGTTAGATTCAGAACAAAAAAAAGTCCCAATTAAGGGACTTCTAAAGCATTGAATACAATTTGAGTTGTTTTGAGCAACTCTTCTGCGGAGAGAGGGGGATTCGAACCCCCGGTACAGTTTCCCGTACACATGTTTAGCAAACATGCGGTTTAAGCCACTCACCCACCTCTCCAAATTGGACGACAAAAGTAACAATCAAATTTTAATGTAGAAATAAAAGCACAATTTTTTTCAGCTCAAATTTAATTTGATGTAATTTTTTAACCTAATTTATTTATAGTTACTATTTTGTATAAAATCATATACAAAAACCAATAAGAATACTATATTTGTTTTCCTAAATTTTTAAATTCAAATACAATGAAGTTTAATATTTTTCTAATTATTATTTCATCAATTTCTTTAAATTTAATTTCTTGTGGCGGAAGTTCAGAATCTAATTCTAGCAATGCCGGATCAACCAATGTAAGTGATGTAGTTATTGGACATGAGTTATCTGACGCACAAATGTTAAACCCTATTAATTATACAGATGCTGGTGCAGGATATATTATGAAAAATTTATTTTACCCTTTACTTAATATAGATTTTGAAACCTTAGAATATGTACCCCTTGTTGCAGCATCTCGACCAGAAATTGAGGTAACTGAAGATGGGAAGATGAACATTACTTATAAAATTAGACCAGAAGCAGCTTGGGATGATGGGACTCCAATTACTGCTAAAGACGTTGAGTTTACACTTAAAGTGATTAAAAATCCAAAAGTAGATAACCTAAACAACAAGCCCTATTACGAGTTTATAGAAGATATGGTTTTTTATGATGATGACCCACTTAAATTTACATTTAAATGTAAAGAAGTTTATATACAAGCAGAAATTCAAAGTGGTGATTTACCACTATTACCTAGAAGCATTTACGATCCCAACGGATTAATGAATGAATTTACCATTAAGGATTTATCAATAAATGCTGAAGAGCTGGCGACTAATGAAAAAATTATGGAGTTTGCCACTATTTATAATTCAGAAAAACACCAAAGAGATAAAGAATGGATAGGTGGTTGTGGACCCTATTCCTTAGACGAATGGCAAACAGGGCAGAAAATTGTATTAAAAAGAAAAGAGAACTGGTGGGGAGATAAAGTTAAAAATGGCGGAATGTATTTTGATGTTCATCCATCTAAAATTGTTTACCAAACAATTAACGATCAAACCACAGCAAAAGAAGCATTAAAGGCTGGTGAAATTGATGTAATGAGAGGGATTAAAGAAAGAGATTTTGATGAATTAAAGAAAACAGACAAGTTTATAAACAATTTTGTTGCACATACTCCACCCCAAATGGCGTATTATTATTTGGGAATAAATGTGAGAAAACCAATGTTTTCTAATAAAAAAACCAGACAAGCTCTAGCTCATTTGATAGATATTGATAAAGTAATAGAAGCCATTGCTTTAGGTTATGGAACCAGAACAATTGGGCCTATCCATTCTTCAAATAAAAAGCAATTTAATAGTAACATTAGTTCTTATCCTTACAGTCCTGAAAAAGCGAAAGAATTATTGGCTGAAGCAGGATGGGAAGATAGTAATGGAGATGGAGTTTTAGATAATACCATTGATGGTGAAAATATAAAATTTGAAATGGAGTATTTATACAATCAAGGAAATGATAAACGTAAAGCCATTGGGTTAATGTTTCAGGAGGAAGCCCGAAAGGTAGGGATTACCGTAAATGTTGTTTCTCAAGATTGGTCAATTTTCTTAGAACATTTAAAACAGCATGACATTGATATGTTCTGTGGTGCTTGGGTAAACACACCAATACCAAACGATCATAAACAAATTTATCATACTTCATCATACAATGGAGGATCTAATTATGTCGGTTTTGGAACTGACGAAACCGATGCGTTAATTGATGAGATAAGAGTAGAAATTGATGATGATAAAAGAGCCATCCTAAATTATAAGTTTCAAGAAATATTACACGATGAGTGTTCCTATATTTTCTTGTACAACCCCAAAGAAAGAATAGCCATTCATAAACGATTTAGCAATGCAGAAACTTCTGTAATGAGACCCGGATATCGTTTGAGTGGATTTTCTGTAAAGAATGAGGCCATAGCTAATAATTAAATAGTTTTAAATTATGTTTAAATACATTATTAAAAGACTATTAATTTTTATACCAACATTAATTGCTATATCCTTATTAACCTTTGTAATTAGTATTAATGCTCCTGGAGATCCTGTTGAAACAATGCTCAATCAAAGTGTTGGAGGAGATGGAAGGTCAGGAGAAAAACTAGCCAGCGAAAAAACATATATTGATAAAAGACACGAATTAGGTTTTGACCTTCCTTTATTTTACTTTTCATTAACCAACGCAACATTTCCAGATACCCTACAC
>JAJCYN010000003.1 GCA_029262915.1 Flavobacteriales bacterium | reverse complement strand
CAAGGGTAAGGACTTAGGTCTAAACCACCTCTAGCAGCCCATTCCCACTCGGACTCTGTTGGTAACCTGAAATTATTAACCATTATTCCCCCTCCAGAAGTTAAAAAATCATTTAATAATTGTGTCCTCCATATGCAAAATGCTGTAGCTTGTTTCCAAGAGACTCCAACAACTGGATAATCATCATAAGCAGGATGCCAGAAATAATTTTGGGTCAGAGGCTCATTAAAAGAATAAGTGAAATCATGTATCCATGCCAATGTATCAGGATAAACATTGATAACATCTCTCATAATAAATTTTGATCTGTCAAGAGAAAACGCATGTCTTGCACCTTCATCACCATTTAAAGCATCTCTGCTATTTCTACTCGCTGCTCTTCTAAAATCTAACCAATAATAGGTGTAATTTAGTTTACGAGCATCAATTTCCCTTCTTCGCATAAATCTTTCTCCAGGAGAAAGAAACATAGGTTCTAAAGCTTCCCTAGCTTCAGGTTCATTCCATTTTAGTTTGGCATACCAATCAATAATCGGAGGGTCTATATCTTCATCGTATTCGTTAACAGAACGTAAATAATATTCTTCATCAACTTCTTCTCCCATTATTCTTCTAGCAATAGAATCTCTAACATGATAAACAAATTGACGATACTCGTTGTTTGATATTTCTGTTTGATCCATGTAGAATGCCTGGACAGAAACTGTTCTGGTTTGTGCGGTTAAAGCATAAGGTACATCTTGATCTGATGGTCCCATATTGTAGCTGCCCATAGGAATAAAAAGCATTCCAAATGGATCTGGTTGGTACCATTCTTCTCTTCCTTGTACTCCAATTAATTCACCATTACCTTTACTACAAGAGTAAAGAATAACAATAGCTAATAATACTAATACTCGTTTCATAATTACCTCCTTCTTTTGTTTTTACTTAAATCTTTTTAAGTAAAATCGCTTATTTAATTTTTAAAGCGAACACTTCTTTTAATCGTAATTTAAAATATAATGTATTTAGTTTTTCTTATAAAAATCTTACCGAATGATAAACTTCCCTTTTCGGAGGTTTAACAATATTTGTACAATACTTAATCATAAACTCCAAACTTCCGCTACTATGATCTCCCAGAGCAGATGTAGTTACATCGTAAGAAACTCCTAATTTTAATCCTGGAAATTTAGGAATGTGAACCCCAGCTAAAATAGCAACTGCATCTTGTACTCTATAAGAAACGCCTCCCCACACTAAATTATTGTATAATACTAATGCATTTACATCAAGTTGTGTAGAAGCAGCATCTGTTTTGGCCAAAATAGACGGTTTAACAATCCATTTCTTGCTACCACCACTAACATCCCAATCATAGCCAGCCATTATGTAGTAATGACGAGATTGAGCATAATTTAGAGCTCCAACACCAGAACCATTTGCGACATCCTTTAATTCAGATTGAGGGATATGGATAGTAGATATTCCTACATACATTTTGTCCTTAATAGAGTAGTATAACCCTAAGCCTGCATCAAAAGTTAATGCCGAAGTATTTGCATTTGGTATGGATGGATCATTAACAGGATTATCAATAGCTACAAAATTACTTCCAAAAGATTTGTTAATTACACCAACATCTAGACCAATCCCTAATTCTCCAACTCCTAATCTTAAATGATATGCGTAAGATAATTTACCTACAAAAGAACTTTCAATTCCTAGTTCGTCTTGAAATATAGATAGTCCAACTCCATGTTTATTAAACCTAGCATCAGCACTAAAAAGGTGTGTTTGTGGACGTCCATCAAACCCCATCCATTGAGATCTTGTTAAAAATGTAGCACAAATTCCACCATTATGTCCAGCAGATCCAGGATTAACACTTAATTTATTAAACATGTTTTGTGTAAACTGAGCATCCTGCTGAGCTGTCGCTACAAATCCAGCAAATAAAAAAGCTGTAGAAATAATTAATTTCTTCATATTAAATGTTATTTTCAAGTATAAAAATTACGCTTTTCAGCATTCATTAGTCGGCTAAGATAACTAAATATTTTTTTTAACCAAAAACTTTTTCAACTTTATTATGTTAATAAGATGTTAATAACTCAAAAATCAGGATAATTTCTGAAAAGTTTGCCACCATCTATTTGGGACTTCATTATCGCAAGCAGTTTTATAGTCATCATACGAGCATGGTACAAGTAAGTGCCTTTCATATTTAATTTTGTTATGTGAAGGGTAAGGTACATCCATCCACCAACGTTCGCTTTTATCGCTTTTGTAAAAAACGACTTCGTTTTTGCCATCTTGAATATTAACCATATACTTTAAATAGGTCTTTCTACTGCCTACAGGGAAATCATTTTTTCTGTGATTGTATCCGTCAATAAAGTACCATATCATTTGAGCTACACTATGAGCAGTTTGTCCATTAGTATCTAATTCAGGATTGATTTCATAGAAACCAACTGAAGTTAGCTTATCACTCATTCCAGCATAGCGACTTATCTGACAAGCTTGTTCTCCATAGAAACCATTTGGTGATGTATTCCTATTTCCTGGAGCTTCTGATTGTCTAATGGCTGATACATCAAAGCTCAGTATATCTGCATTTCTTACAATGGGCTCTACTTCTTCAATGTTCTTTTGTACTTGTCCTAATCGGTAAGCATCGAAATACAACTTTGATATTAAATTAATTTGTTCTTTATCTATGAAATAACTTTGATAACCGATGTTACTATAATTGAACAAATAGTTAGGTTGATGGAGTATTATTTTTGTTAAAAAGTTATTAGAATTTAATTCTTCATCTGGTTCTCCTAAATCGAACTTAGAGTCTATAGCAACCAAATTAACGGTTTGTTCCAAATTCTTATAAGCTAAAAAATTTGCATAGGTCAAATCTTGACTACCACCAATAATTATCGGAAGAATATTCTGTTTCATTAAATCTTCCAAAATCGAACTTAAAGCAAAGTAGGTGTCTTCGGTAGTTGCTCCTATTTTTAGATTTCCTAAATCAATTATTTTCGTTGAGGTATTGAAGCCAATTAAACGATATAAATATTTCCTTATGTGATTTGGAGCTGTAGCGCATCCTTCATTAGATGAATTTCGTTCCTCTCCTACCCCGATAATAGCGATATCAAAACCAGAAGTGTCTTGACCGTCATAAAGTTCTATAGTATTTAAAAATTGATTGTCATTATAATCAAAGTTTAAATCGCCTTCACTGATATTGATTGGTTCAAAATATTCAGAAAAACTCATTTACCGTTATTTTTTCTTTTTTGCTTTCGCTCTTGTTTTTTTCTTAGGGGCTTTCTCTTCGATCATTTTTTGCACCTCTTCTAAAGTTAATTTCTCCACTTTAAATGTTTTAGGTAATTCAATTTTCAATTTACCTTTAACAATATTAAATCTTCCCCAACGTGCTTTTTGAACAGAAATACCTTCTTCATCCCAACGATGAATATACTTATCAATTTCTTTCTGCTTTTTGATTTCAATTAACTCAACAATATTTTCGTGTGTTAAATTATCAAAATCATATTTCTTGTTGACATTGATAAACATTCCATTCCACTTAATGAAAGGACCAAAACGTCCAACGCCTTTTTGAACGGGGATATTTTCATACTCATCAATTGGAGCATCAGCTTCTTGTTTTTGTTTAATGAGTTCAATAGCTCTATTCAAATCAACACTTGCCATATCTTCATCTCTTGGAATAGAAACAAACATTTCATTAAATTTCACATAAGGTCCAAACCTTCCTTGAGCTACAACTACTTCTTGCCCTTCGTATTTTCCAATAGATTTTGGGAACTTAAAAAGTTCCAATGCTTCTTCTAATGTTATTTTTGCAATGGTTTGACCAGTTAATAAACTTGCAAACTTAGCACCACCTTCATCTTCGGTTTTTCCAATTTGTGCCATTGGACCAAATTTTCCTATACGAACAATTAATGGTCTTCCTGATTCAGGATCTGTTCCTAATGCTCTTTCTCCGCTTGCTCGTTCAGCATTTTCTAAGGTGTCTTCAATTTGTTTGTGGAAAGGATTGTAAAAATCGGCAATCATCTTGTTCCATTGCTTTTGTCCTTCAGCAATAGCATCAAATTGTTCTTCTACTTGTGCAGTAAAACTGTAGTCTAATACTTTTCCAAAATTTTCTACCAAGAAATCTGTAACAACAATTCCTATATCGGTAGGGAACATCTTCTTTTTCTCAAAACCATAATTTTCTTTGGCAGTTACATCGTTAATGTTTCCACCTTTCAATGTAAGTGTAGTAAAATCCCTTTGATTACCATCTCGATCTTCTTTAACAACGTATCCTCTTTTTTGAACAGTAGAAATTGTTGGAGCATAAGTAGACGGTCTTCCGATTCCCAAAGCTTCTAATTTTTTCACTAAACTGGCTTCAGTGTATCTTGCTGGATGGTGGGAAAAACGTTCGGTAGCAGAAATTTCTTCTACATTTAGTTTTTCCCCAACAGATAAAGGAGGCAAAATTCCTTCTTTATCAGCCGAGTTCTCATCGTCTGTTCCTTCTAAGTAAACTTTTAAGAAACCATCAAAAATTAAAACTTCTCCTTTGGCAACAAAATTTTCATTGGTTGTAGAAATGTTAATTTTAACTGTGGTCTTTTCCAACTTCGCATCAGCCATTTGTGAAGCGATGGTTCTTTTCCAAATTAATTCATACAATCTGGTTTGACCAGGATCACCCATAAAAGTATGTTCACTCATATAAGCTGGACGAATTGCTTCGTGAGCTTCTTGTGCTCCTTTAGATTTAGTGGTAAATTTTCTTACTTGAGAATATTCTTCTCCGTAAGAAGTTGTAATTTCTTTTTTAGCTGCTCCGATCGCATCATTTGATAAATTAACAGAATCGGTTCTCATATAAGTAATCTTTCCTGCTTCGTATAAACGCTGGGCAACTGTCATTGTTTGCGAAACTGAAAAACCTAATTTCCTACTTGCCTCTTGTTGTAAGGTTGACGTTGTAAATGGTGCAGCAGGTGATTTTTTAGCTGGTTTTGTTTCTAAGTTCTCAATTGTGAAATCGGCAGATTTACATTTGTTTAGAAAACTTTCAGCTTCAGTTTTGGTGTTAAATCGTTGAGGTAATTCTGCTTTTAATACTGCATTGTTACTTACCAAAAAATTTGCAACTACTTTATATGATGAAGTGTATTTAAAATCTAAGATTTCATTTTCACGTTCAACAATTAATCGTACCGCAACTGATTGAACTCTACCAGCAGATAAAGATGGTTTTATTTTTTTCCATAAAACTGGAGAAAGTTCGTAACCAACTAATCGATCTAATACTCTTCTTGCTTGTTGAGCATCAACTAAATCTTTATTTATTTTTCTTGGATTTTCTACTGCCTTAGTAATAGCAGATTTTGTAATCTCGTGAAAAACGATTCGTTTAGTATTTTCTTCTTTTAGTTTTAAGGCTTCTAACAAATGCCAAGATATGGCTTCTCCTTCACGGTCCTCATCTGAAGCTAACCAAACAGTTTCAGCTCCTTTTGCTAATTTTCTTAATTCAGCAACAATTTTCTTTTTGTCATCTGGAATCACATAATCTGGAGCAAAATCATTTTCAATATCTACTGATATGTTTTTTCCAGGTAAATCTCTAATGTGTCCAAAACTCGATTTAACAGTAAAATCTTTTCCAAGAAATTTTTCGATGGTTTTTGCTTTCGCAGGTGACTCAACAATTACTAAATTCTTCGCCATTCATTTAAGGGTTTAAGAATAAAAATTTTTGCAAAGAAATGAAATAAAAAATGGATTATCCTAATTTGATTGTCAATTGAGCTTCTTATATTATAAAATAATATACTTTTTTTAATTAACCAAATTTTTCTTTTTCTGTCATTTTGTCATAAAACACAAAAAAGTACTAATTTTGCTATCCGAAGTTGGAAAAGATATGGAAACAGGAAATAAAGTTATAGATGAGGCGATTCAAGGAAGTGCAACTACACTTGATTTAAAAGAAGTAGGAAACAGGAAAGTTTATATTGAAAGTTATGGCTGTGCAATGAATTTTTCGGATAGTGAGATTGTTGCTTCGATTTTATCTAAAGAAGGATTTAATACTACTAACAATCTTGAAGAAGCTGATGTTGTATTTGTGAATACTTGTTCTATTCGTGAGAAAGCTGAACAAACGGTAAGACAACGGTTACGTTCTTTTCAGAAAGCAAAAAAAGCAAAACCTGAAATGGTAATTGGGGTATTGGGGTGTATGGCAGAACGATTGAAATCGAAATTTTTAGAAGAGGAAAGATTAGTTGATATTGTAGTTGGACCAGATGCTTATCGCGATTTACCTAACTTGGTGAAACAAGTAGATGAAGGTAAAAAAGCTGTCAATGTAATTCTTTCGAAAGAAGAAACGTATGCAGACATTAGTCCTGTAAGATTATTGAGTAATGGGGTTTCTGCCTTTATTTCAATTACAAGAGGGTGTGATAATATGTGTACGTTCTGTGTGGTTCCTTTTACAAGAGGAAGAGAAAGAAGTAGAAATCCCGAAACGATTTTAAATGAGGCACGAGAGTTATTTGGACAAGGATATAGAGAGGTAACCCTCTTGGGGCAAAATGTAGATTCTTACTTATGGTATGGAAAAGAGGGGTTGAAAAAAGATTATGAAACGTTGTCTGAGGAAGAGAAAAAACAAAGTATGAATTTTGCCCAATTAATGGAGCAAGTAGCACAGATTAGTCCAAAGTTGAGGGTTCGTTTTTCAACTTCGCACCCAAAAGACATTACAGATGAGTTCTTAGATACTATGGCGAAATATGATAATATCTGCAAGTATATTCATTTACCATTTCAGAGTGGGAATACACGTATGTTAGAAAAGATGAATCGAGGATATACACGAGAGTGGTATATGGGAAGAATTGATAAGATTAAAGAAGTAATGCCTGATTGTGCAATTTCTGCTGATATTATTGCTGGATTTTGTTCAGAAACAGAAGAAGAACATCAAGATACATTATCATTAATGGAATACGTAAAGTATGATTTCTCCTATATGTTTAAGTATTCCGAACGACCAAATACTCAGGCAGAAAAGAAGTATAAGGATGACGTGAGTGAGGCCGATAAGAGTAGAAGGTTAGCGGAAATTGTTGCTTTACAAAGAGATCATTCTTATGAAGCAAACAAGGCTTATGTTGGTAGAACATATGAAGTATTAGTGGAAAAAGTGTCTAAAAAATCTGATCAAGAATTGGCGGGAAGAACATCTCAGAATACAGTGGTCGTTTTTCCAAAAGAAAATTATAAAGTTGGAGACTACGTTCAGGTTAAAGTGGATAACTGTACAGGAGGGACTCTTTTAGGGAAAGCAAAAGAGAGTCAAGAATCAAGATAGCAAGACTAAAAAAGATAAAGACAACAAGATACAAGACTGATGAATCATCACAATTTTAAAAAGTTAAAAATTTGGGAACGGTCAATGAATTTGACTAATCTTACTTTTGAATATTGTAAGGATTTACCTAAAAAAGAACGATATAATTTAATTGATCAGATAAATCGATGCTCTTGTTCTATTCCATCTAATATTGCAGAAGGATCTGGAAAAAGAACTAAGTTACAATTTGGAGAATATTTATCTATTTCGATAAGCTCTTCTTATGAATTAGAAACACAACTATATAATTTGTCAACAGAGAAATTACGGAAGCCAAGAACAATTAGAGCTTATTTTGAAAGAATTAGAGGAAATTCAGAAAATGATTTTTTCTTTTCGAACTAAAGTCTTTAATCTCGATTCTTAACTCTATTAATATGGATACACAGCAAATAAAACAACGATTTGGAATTATAGGAACATCACCTGTATTGGATAGGGCAATTGATATTGCCTCACAGGTAGCTTTAACAGATTTATCAGTATTAATTACAGGAGAAAGTGGTGTTGGTAAAGAAGTGATGCCTCAAATTATACATCAGCTAAGTGCGAGAAAACATAATAAATATATTGCAGTAAACTGTGGTGCTATTCCTGAAGGAACAATTGATTCAGAGTTGTTTGGGCACGAAAAAGGAGCATTTACTGGAGCACACGATTCACGTAAGGGGTATTTTGAAGTCGCAGATGGAGGAACCATCTTTTTGGATGAAGTTGCCGAACTTCCAGTTCAAACTCAAGTAAGGTTGTTAAGGGTTTTAGAAACAGGAGAATTTATAAAAGTTGGTTCATCAAAAGTGATGAAAACAGATGTCAGAATTGTTACTGCAACTAATGTAAACATACCTGAAGCAATTCGAAAAGGAAAATTTAGAGAAGATTTGTTTTATCGTTTAAATACAGTGCCAATTCATTTGCCAGCTTTACGAGAACGAAAAGAAGACATTCATTTGTTGTTTAGAAAATTTGCAGCAGATTTTGCTAACAAATATAGAATGCCAGCAGTTAAATTAGCTCCAGAAGCTATTGGTTTATTAGAAAACTATAGGTGGAAAGGAAATATCAGACAATTAAAAAATGTAGCTGAACAGGTTTCAGTAATTGAAAGTACCAGAGATGTGAGTGCTGAAATTTTATTGAAATATTTACCAGAAGACAATAATCAAAACTTACCAACTGTTTACAAGGGTGAAGAAAGTGCAGATTTATCCGAAAGAGATATTTTATACAAAGTGCTGTTCGATTTAAAAGGTGATGTAACGGAATTAAAAAATATAGTAGTTGGTTTAATGCAAAAAAATGGGGGTGATGTTTCTGATGCTGCAAATAATCCAGCGATTATGCAAAGTGTTCAACGATTATATGAGAATAAAGAGCAACAACCTATGGAAGAACCACAAGTATATAAACCTCAAATCCTGCCTAAAGAAGAACAAGTGACACAAAAAGTTGAAGTTGTTGAGGAGTCATTATCTTTAGCAGATAAAGAGAAAGAAATGATAATTAAAGCACTACAAAAATATAGTGGAAAAAGGAAAAAAGCTGCAGAAGAATTAGGTATTTCTGAACGAACACTTTATCGAAAGATTAAAGAATACGATATTAATAGTTGAGGAAAAGAATTTTAAATATTATTCTAATTGTTTTAACAGGAGCTATATTTTCTTGTAAAGTAAACTATTCATTTACTGGAGCTTCAATTCCAGAAGATGTTAAAACAGTTTCTGTAAAAACTTTTCAAAGTTATGCTCCTTTAGCAAGTGCGAATTTAACTCAAACTTTTACGGAAGATTTAAAGGACAAATTTATATCTCAAACTAATTTAGACTTGATTGCCAAAAATGGGGACTTACAGTTTGACGGATCAATAACAGGCTATGCTGTAACATCTGTAGCTATTCAAGGAAATGAGACAGCAGCTTTAAATAGGTTATCAATAACGGTTAAGGTTAAATTTACCAATACAAAGGATAAAGAATCAGATTTTGAAACGAGTTTTACACGATATTCAGATTATGAAAGCTCACAAAATTTAGCGAGTGTTGAAGATGAATTAATAAAGGATATTAATGATCAATTAACTCAAGATATTTTTAATAAGGCAGTAAGTAATTGGTAAATGCAGGTCAATAATTTCATACAATATTTAGATCATACAGAAAAAATTGTTTCAATTTCTGAAGAAGAAATTATGCCAATAATTAAGGAGTTTCCTTATTGTCAAACTGGGCAGTTAATGTATGCAATTCAGTTGAATTCGAATAATAGTATTTTGTTTGAAGAACAATTAAAAAGGGCAGCATCTATTTGTCCTGATAGAACCAAGCTTTTTGAATATCTTCACCAAGATATAAAAGTAGAAGTTGTTCAGGAAAAAAGAACTATTGTTGAGCGAAAACCTCAAAAAGAAAAAGGTTTAGTTAACGAAAAGTTTGTTCCGACTGAAGGGAAAGATGAGTTAGATATCTTAGAAAAAGAATATTTAACAACTGCTATAAGCAGTACTATCTTATTAGAATCAGATGAAGCCTCCACTGAAGTTTTGACTTCTAAAGAGGTAAAGGAAATTAATTTATTTGATGAGGGTGCAAGCCACTTATTTTCTTCTTGGTTAAAGCATTATAGTGGTGATGAAGAGGGAGTTCAATTAGAAAGCGAGAAAGAACGAAATCAGGATATCATTAATAAATTTATACAAGAAGATCCAAGGATAAAACCTAAGAAAACGGAATTCTATTCTCCAACAAATATGGCTCGTTTAAGTGTAACAGATTCGGGAGCAGTAAGCGAAACATTGGCATTAATTCACGTTGATCAAGGAAATTTTCAAGAGGCAATTGACACTTACGAAAAATTATCCTTGAAAAATCCAAAAAAAAGCAGTTATTTTGCAGCCCAAATTAAAATTTTAAAACAAAAGCTTAAGTAATGGTATATTTAATTTCAGTGTTAGTAATAATCGTATGTGTACTATTGGTGCTAATTGTATTAATACAAAACCCGAAAGGTGGTTTAGATTCAGCATTCTCTACAAACAATCAAGTAATGGGTGTTAGAAAAACAACAGATTTCTTAGAAAAAGCGACTTGGACTATGGGTATTGCGTTAGTTGTTTTGAGTATTGCATCATCTGCATTTACAAGCCCATCAGTTGCAACTGATGATGAAGGTGGAGCACAATCGAAAATGACAGAACAGATTGATGAGAAAGCAATGCCATCTGCACCAGTAACTAATGGTATACCTCTTCCAGAGAATGGAACTCCAGCATCGGCTGGTCAGCCAACTCCAGAGCAATCAGCTTCTGACGAAGATAAAAAATAGGAGAAGTAATTTTATGAAAAAGTGTCAGTTAAACAATTATTTATCTGGCACTTTTTTTATTAAATCAGAAAATTTGTCTTGCAAATAAGTTTTTTACTCAATTGGTATAAAATATGACTAATGGGAGACATAAACATTAATTAAAAAATAAATAAATATGGCAATTAAAATTAAACCACTTGCAGATAGAGTAATTATTGAAACATCTGCAGCTGAAGAAAAAACAGCTGGTGGAATTATTATTCCCGATACAGCAAAAGAAAAACC
>JAJCYN010000002.1 GCA_029262915.1 Flavobacteriales bacterium | reverse complement strand
TTAGATTTTATGAGTGCAAAAAGTTCTTCTCGCTCTTTTTCTATTTTTAAATTAAAAAAAACAGGTATAAATTGAGTATTATTTTTAATAGATTTAGAAAGCATTTTTTAATTTTAACATTTTAATGAATTACTGTTAAATATAAAATAATAATTTATTTGAGTTGTCAAAAATCAATATAAATTAAGGAACTATCACGTAAAATACGTATTTTAAAGTAGTTATCACTACGTAATATTACTTAGTAATTATTTAATGTAACAATATTTTAATTAAATAGGTATAATATTTTATGAAAGAAGCAGAGAAAATGACCAAGATTAATGTACTTTATGTAGATGATGAGGTAGGAAATTTAAGTGCCTTTAAAGCTGCATATCGTAGAGATTTTAATGTTTTTATAGCAGAATCTGCTGGAGAGGGTAAGAAAATACTTGCTGAAAATGATATTGAAATTATTTTAACCGATCAGCGTATGCCTGAAATGACTGGGGTAGAATTTTTACAATCCATTATCGAAGCTCATCCTAATCCTATTCGAATATTAGTTACAGGCTATTCTGATATTGATGCAGTTATAGATGCTGTTAATAAAGGGCAGATTTACAAATATATTTCTAAGCCTTGGGATAATGAATCTTTAAAAATGACGATTAAACAAGCTTTTGAAGTTTATAGTTTACGTAAAGAAAATCAAGAATTAACCAAAAGTTTATTACAAGCAAATAAACAATTGGAATTTATGTTACGGCAAAAATTAATTTCATAATTAGCGATATAACTTTTCTTGGAGGGGAATACCATTTTCAGGAATTACATTTAAAATATAAATTCCTGATGAATGATTAGTTAAAGATAAATGATAATCTTTTTCTGAAGAAATGCCCTTATAAATTAAACTTCCTTTAACATCATAAACAACAATTTGTTTATTCGAAAAATCAGTTGAAGTTAAGAGGTATTTTCCATTGCCTCGATTAATAAGCTTAACTTTTTCAGTATCCATATTATTAACAGATGTAATTACACTTGGTGTTTGTAAAACTGTAATTTGCTTTACGTTATAAGAAATACAGTTGGTATTGGTTGCAGATAATGTTATATCATAATTTCCAATAGAAGAATAAATGTAATAAGGATTACTATCAGAAGATGTTCCCCCATCACCAAAATCCCAGGTGTAATTTTGCGCATTTTGAGAATTATTGAAAATATTTACGTCTCCACCTTCACTTATATAAACAGTATCTTTATTAAGGTTAAAATCTGCAATTAGATGAGTAGCGGGATTAACGGTAAAACTAAAATTATCTGCAATTCCTTTACTACTAACTTGAGCAGTATAATTACCAGGAAGTAAATTGATGTAATTATTAAGACTTAAATTTGAATTACTATTTACAATGGTATTATTACCAGCATCAAGTATTTGTATATCCCAGTTCGTATTTCCTGCATTACTAACCATTATTGATCCATCATTCATTGCAAAACAAGTTTCATCAGCTACAGAAGAAACAATGGGGGTAGAAATATTAAAAGTAAACGAAGGAGAATTCTGTTGGGTATTAAAAGTAAAAACTAACGAAGTATCTCCCAAAATTCTATAATGAGTTGTTGACGAAATGTCCGTTAAGCTTATTTTGTAATTAGAAGTTAACACATAAATCTCTTCTATATCTATTATGTAAGTCCCATTTACTGGAATATTGGTGTATATGGTTATCGATTGGTCTTCAGTAAATTCTGGTAAAGAGTTGATTGATAACTCCTGTCCAACTGTAACTTGTGTATATATCGAGGGAACATTAGAGTTTGGGCTAAACAACTTCCAAGCATCATAATTTCCATCAAAATTTTGAGTAGCCCCATTTACTAACCTTATAATTGTTTCATCAGAATAACCATTCCCCGTAATTTTAAATCTAAATGCATTGTTATATTGAGCAACAGTGGTCATTGCCATTAGGTTAACAAGAATTAATCCTCCAAATTTTTTATACACATTTTTCATAACACGCTTAATTTTAAGTATACAATAAAGTTAGCGTCTAAAAATGTCTGAAACAACGGTATAATATGCTAAATTTCAGTTACGTATTACCCTTATAAAATTAATATTACTACGTAGTTGCGAATTCACATACTTACTTTTTATCAGTAAATACAAGTACAATACTTAGTAATATCTTTGGTAAGTATTTATACCTAGTCTTTATTACTAAATTTCAGTAAAATAGGGTATTGTTCCTTCTTACTTTTATATATAAATTTATCAGTAGTAAAATTGGATGTATAAGGATTTACAAAATACCACAACGTTAAATACTGAACTATCTGAATCTCTTGGTAGGTTTGATGATAAGCTTATACAACTGTTTAAAAAGTCAGGTCAGGATTATTTTGATGGATTGGTTAAATTCTTATGTGAACAAACCAATTCCAAATCTGCTTTTGTAGGCAAATACAATTCAGAATACCATAGCGTGTTGGCTCAATCTTTTTATGTTGATAATGATTATATTAGAAATTATGAATATAACCTTATAGAAACTCCATGCGAGTATGTTATTGATAACAAACTATGTGTTTATCCTGAAAATGTACAGCAACTTTTCCCTAAGGATGAAGAATTAAAAATCTTTGGAATAGAGAGTTATATAGGGTTGCCATTACGTGATTCAAATAATAAATCTCTTGGAATCGTTGTAATTATAGACGATAAACCAATGCAAGATATTGAAGGTTTAAAGAGTTTATTGCAACTTGTTGAAAGTAAAACAGAATTAGAGTTAGAAAGAGTATTTTTAAAAGAAGAACTAACATTATATCATAAAAGTTTTCAAGACATATTTAAAAATTTTCAAGATGTATTTTTTATGATACATTATAACGAAAATAATGAGCAAGTTGATTTTGTAATATCTCCTTCTGTTGAAAAAATACTGGGCTATAATCTTAAAGAGATTAAAAATTTAAATTTTGCTGATTTTTATGTAGAACCTAATGAAAGAATAGCTTTTTTAGAAATACTTAAATTAGAAAAACAAGTCAGAAACTATCCTTTAACATTTAAAAAGAAGGATGGAAGTATAATTTATGTTGAGGTTGATTGTGAGTTGATTGACAATACCTCTCAAAAAAATGTAGCATTTACGCTAAGAGGAGTGTTAAAAGACGTGACTAACAAATACAAGGAGAATCTTCGAATTGAAATGGCATATTTAATTGCTGAAAAATCACATAGAAGATTAACTAACATTAAGTTATTAGCTGAATTCATTCATAAAACTTTAAATGAAGTAATAAATGTTCCTAATTTTTATATAGCATTACATGATGCCGATAAAAATGAGCTGTATATGCCTGTTTTTATAGATGATTATAAAAAAGTAAAAACTTCTGAGTATAGAACTCCATTTAATGACGTTGGTCTTACAGAGTACATTATCAAATCTAAAAAAATATTAATCAAGGATAAAAAAGGGTTAAAACAATTAATAGAAGATAACAACTTAAAAGTAAGAGGAAAACTTTCTGAGTGCTTTGTAGGAGTACCATTAATAAGTGAAGGAAAATGCTTTGGCCTAATGGCAATGCAATCTTATGTAGAAAATCAGCATTTTAGTAAAGAGGAT
>JAJCYN010000001.1 GCA_029262915.1 Flavobacteriales bacterium | reverse complement strand
AGGCATAGTTGAAACTTTACAATCTGATGGAGATTGAATAATTGTTATACCACCATAATCTTTAATTTTTTTTAGTCCCCAAGCACCATCTTTATTAGCTCCTGAAAGTATTATTCCTACTAATTTTTCTTTATATGCATAACCTGTAGTTTGTAATGTTAAATCTATTGATGGTCTCGAAAAATTAACCATTTCTTCAGTAGATAATCCAAAACAATAATTGAGTTCTATTAACATATGATAATTTGCTGGTGCCAAATAAATGTATCCAGGTCTTATTCGTTCTTTATCACAAGGCTCTATTATAGGAAGATTAGACTTTAATTCTAAAGCCTCTAAAAAACCTTCTCTAACATGTTTTAATCTATGCATACATAATATAATAGGCAATCTATAGTTCTTGGGCAGTACTTTCAGTATTTTAATTACAACACTAAAACTTCCTGCAGATCCTCCTATAACTACTGCTTTAATGTTATTCTCCATATATAAAATACTTACACAAGTACCTGGTAAATTTTTTCTTTATCATCAATTATTTTAAATTTATTATTTATAGAACACCAAATCATTGATTCTTTAGAGCCAATTACAAAATAGGCGTGATTATTTAAGCTCTTATGAAATAATTTAAAAACATTGTCTTGTAAAACTTTATCAAAATAAATCATAACATTTCGGCACAAAATCAAATCGAACTTAAGAAAAGAATCATCTTGTGCTAAGTTGTGTACTAAAAACCTCACATTACTTAATAAACTCTGATCCATTTTTGCTGTATGGCCACTTACAGAATAATAATCACTAAAGTTTTCTTTTCCTCCATAACGTTGATAATTAGCTTCATTTAACTCCATATTTCTGATAGGATAAACACCTTTTTTTGCTGATTCTATTACTTGCGTGTTAAGATCTGTTGCATATAAAGTTACTTTATCATAAATCTCCATTTCTTTAAGTAAAATGGTCATTGAATAAACTTCTTCTCCAGAAGAACAACCTGCATGCCATATTCGAATACGACTTTTTGTTTTTAACTTTTCAAATATATTCTCCCGAAGTGATTTCCACATAGATGGAGCACGAAACATTTCTGTTGTATTTACAGTTATTTCTTCAATAAAAGTATTGTGAAACTCTTTTTCAAGAATCATTTTTTTTAATAAATCATCTATTCCATCAAGGTTATATAGACCAAGTACCCTAATAATTCTTCTTTGTAAAGAGGATACCGCATATTCTGTAAAATCAAAATCATATCTATTTTTCAAAAGACTAGTTACCTGCCTTATTTCATTAATGCCTACTTTATATTCTTTAGGTTGCTTAACTATCATTCTTTGAATTACTTTTTTAACGATTTTATTTCTTCTCTTAGTTCCATAATCACTTTATCTTTTTCTTCTGTTACTTTACCCATTTCTTCTTGAGTAGCTTGCATTTCTTCCATATTCTGACGCATCTCTTCTTCTTGTGCTCGTAATTCTTCAGTCATTTCTTTTGATTCTTCTAATAAATATGCTGTTTGAAGATTTGTTTTTGTATTAGATATAGTGGAAGCAATGCTTTCTGCTAATTTTTCAACAAACTCTATCTGATATTTTCCAATCTCATTGAATGATGCAATTTCAATAATACCAAATACTTTTTCCTCTATTTTCATAGGAACTAATAAAATACTTCTTGGATTAGCTTCCCCTAATCCAGATGTAATGGTTATATAATCTTCAGGGATATCCGTTAAATAAATTGTTTCTGCTTCCTGCCAACATCTGCCAGCCAGACCTTCTCCTAATAAGATTTCTTTTTTCTTATGTTTTTTTCTATCCCAAGCATAGCTCGCTGTTAACTCTAAAAATGACTCATTTCCCTCATCATTTACAACAAAAATACTTCCTTGGTTTGCATTAAGATATTTAATTAAATTAGAATTAATAGTATCTGTAAGGGATTCCAATTTTTCATCTCTTGATCTTAAAATGTCTGCAAATTTGGCTAATCCAACAGTTGCCCAATTTCTTTTTTCGTCTGCTTTTGCAACCTCTTGTAAATTCGTGCTCATAGTTGTTAAAGAAGATCCTAAAACTCCTTTGGTTTCATCAATATTAGTTTCAATATCAAAATTCCCATCTCCAATATGTTTGGCAAAAGCAACGATATTTTTCAAAAAATCAGTTAAAAAATTGGTTGCATCTATCATATCACCAATTTCATCACTTCCGCCTTTTACCAATTTTTCTTCTACAAGATTTCCTTGTCCCAATATCGCAATAGTATTTTTTAGACGAACAATAGGTCGAACAATATATCTCGCAAATAAAAGAGATAATATAGAAGTAATAGCAAGCATAATTAATGAAACAACTGTAATGTTTTTTGTAATGTTTGTAATAGGTTTAAATGCTTCTTTTGTATCTATTTTTGCAACTAATCCCCATTTAAAAGAAGGAACAAAACGAGAAACGGCTATTACTTCTTCACCTCTATAATCATTAAAAATTCCCACAGAAGCATTTCCGTTTACTGCCTTTAGTACAGGAGTAGCATTAACACTTCCTGTTTTTGCTTCTTTATTTAATGCTGCATTGGCATCGTGTCTTAAAGGATTTAAAAACAATGCACCACTACTGGTTTTTCTACCAAGCAATGTTTCTCCTGTTTCGCCTAATCCTGTTGCATCTTGAACAAAATCATAAGTGGAAGCCATATTCAATTCCATAGCAATAACTCCAATAAGTTGGTTGTTATAAAAAATAGGAGCAGACACTACCATTTTATGAATTCCATCAGCTTTAAATATTTCGGAGAAGAAAATATCTTCTTGTCCATAAATAAATGCTTTATCATCAGGGTCTCCAATACGTGTTCCTAAAATCCTATCTGTTCCAGTGGCATAAACTACATAACCATCTTTATTTATTAATTTCAAGCAATGATATCCGTAAGTTTTTACAAAAGAACGAATAAAAGCATCCTTCCCTTCTAATGTTTTTTGATCTGAAGAATCCTTATAATTATTTACTAAGAATGATAAGTTCTCTTTAATTTCTTCATTATTTTGTAATAAGCTAACATTATCATATGTCCTTTTATAAAAATCTTCGAGTTTTGAAACTTTTAAATTAGCAATGTTTTGAAGGTTTTCTGAGATTGTTTTAGTAAGTGTTTCTTTAGAAATAGTTGATGAGACATACCCTAATGCAAAAACTAACAGAATTACCAGTGGCAAGACAAATAATAATAGTTTAGCAGCTATTCCTAGATCTTTATAGTTTAATTTGAATTTCATAACGATTTTACATAAGTTAATTAGTACTGCAAGCAGTTTTTGTAAATATTACTCAAACATATAAAAAAAAAACAAAACTAAGTATATTATTTATGTTTATTTTTTACTTATACTAGTTTTATATATAAAAAACTAAATATATTTAGCTGATTTACAGTTATTTAATACTATTTTTAAATAAAATAATATATTATTTTTGGTTTATTGAATATTAAAATATAGATTTGTTCTCATAAGTATTTTACTTAAAATAGGTATAAATACTTATTTTTTTACAACAATTACCTTAATTATTTGAGTTATGTATTTTAAAAAAATCATTTATTTCATTATCATATTAACTCTAACAATTCCTATCCAATCTTACGCCAGCAGTAATGATTCCGATTGGATTAATTTCGGAATGTTTAGACCTGCTTTTCTCCCGCATGCTAACCTTCCATCTAAAGGATTATTTCGATTTGGTGTGGATCTAAAAATTATTGATGTTGACTATTCAGATTTTTATAAAAATGGAGAAATAGATAATGTTCATTATAATCATTCTGCTGGAAGAAACGAAACGGTATTCAGTCTTTATTATGGGCTAACAAACAATGCTGTCTTTATTATAAGAGCGCCCTATGTTTCTTCATTTTCAACTGGAACTATACATCCAGCAGGAGTCAACACCCTCAATCTAAATGTAGAAGGGAGTGTTCATGCAATAGGAGACTTAAGTCTAACCATAAAAAATCGCTGGTTAAAACAAAGTGACAAAATCCCTTTTAGTTTTGCAACACTTTTAGGCCTAACACTTCCTAGCGGAAAAAATGATGGTACTTGGGATGATAAATTAGTGATTGGAAAAAAAGACACAAACGGCATAGTTAATTATGATGTCGCATTTAACGGTGGACAGTTTACGCGATTTTCAGATGACGGAAGACTACCTACTCCTATTCAACCAGGAACAGGTGCTTTCAGCGGTTCTTTTGGAATTATTTTTACCAAAATATTTTATAATTTCCCAGGAGCTTTTCATATTGGATCTGTAGCTCAGCTTAGAGGGAAAGCTGATGGAATCAATTTTGCCAATGAAGTGAGATATTTTGCAACATACTTTAAAACCATATACAAGCAACACATTATATTCGAATTAGCATTTAATGGCGTATTTAAACAAAA